>JAEUSS010000328.1 GCA_016788685.1 Prolixibacteraceae bacterium
TGTACGGCGACATGCACCGGTATATTCCGGTTCTGGCCAAATGGGCCGGCTTTAAGCGTATCGGAGAAAAAGTGGTACTGCACCAGGAACGGAAATTCGGAACAACTAAATTCGGAATGGAACGATTTATCCGCGGCCCTCTTGATTTGCTTTCGGTGATCTTCATCTCGAAGTTCAGCAAACGGCCGATGCATTTTTTCGGCGTCTTCGGGACGCTCACCTTTTTAGTTGGCTTTGCCGCTGCCATTTGGGTAGGAGCGCAAAAACTGATGCACACATTCAATAACGAGCTGGCACCACGCATTACCGAAAGCCCCTATTTTTATCTTTCGCTAACGGCAATGATTATCGGGACACAGCTGTTTCTTGCCGGCTTTCTTGCCGAACTGAATTCACGCAACTCATCTGAAAGAAATTCATACCTGATTGAAAAGAAAACAAATGCCTGAGAAGACCAGAGCAACCAGGTTTCAGACAGTTATTTTCAGGTGGCGCTTCAGCATGTGAAGCAGAATATTCCGGTAAATTGGTTTGGTAATGATTTCGTCACAACCGGCGGCAAATGCCTTTTGCCTGTCTTTGGGCAAAGAATGAGCCGTGATGGCTGATATGGGTATCCTCGGATACATGGCTTTCAGAAAAAGTGTGGTTTCAAAACCACTCATCCCGGGCATGACCAGGTCCATGAATATAAAATCCGGAACTTTTTCTTTTGCGATCTCAATGGCTTCGTAACCGCTCTTTGCACTCATAATATTAACCTGAAACGTTTGCAAGTGCAGACCAATAATTTCGTGAACAAACTGATTGTCATCCACAACCAAAATTGTTTTGCCATTCAGGAATGAAAAATCGTCTTCGGAATCCAGCCTGTCCAGTGGTGAACGGATACTATCATTCGTCTGGCCTGAAACCGGAATTGAAACGATAAAGCTACTCCCTTCTCCTGATTTTGATTCCACCTCAATAGTTCCGCCCATCACATCGACCAACCTTTTAGCAATTGACAATCCGATTCCAAGCCCGCCAAAAGGACGCGAGTTGGAGTTGTCAATCTGCCGGAAATAATCAAAAATGATGTCGCGTTTATCCTTTTCAAATCCAATCCCCGTATCCCTGACGGTAAATCTCAGCCACTTATCCCTTTCGAGTTCCACGCCAAACTCGATCTGTCCCCGATAAGTAAACTTCACTGCATTTTTAAAAAGAATGGACAACACCTGAAGTATTTTTGCCTGATCAACAAGCAGTTGACAACCAATCTCAAGAGAACAATCAGGGAAAGACAACTGAATCTGATCCGACTTTCCCGATCTGATCAGTATTTCTTCAAGGCTGCCCCGCCCAATGCAATACAAATCGAGGCAATTAGCCGATTTCAGGTTACATTTCACCAGGTCACCCATCGCAAACGACAGATCGAATAAATCTTCCAGCAAATTCAACAACTCGTTTCCCGAATCATTAATGATAGTGGCCAGCTCACTAACCATACTGTCATCGGTCTCCTGAATAAGCAACTCACTGAATCCGATAATGGGATTCAGTGGTGTTCTTAATTCATGGCTGATTGTAGCCAGAAAAGCTGACTTCAAGATGGAACTTTCTTCAGCCCGCTCTTTCGCCGCAATCAGTTCGCGCTCGCGCTCACACCTTGCCAGCTCAATCGAAATCATATCAGTAATCGATCTGAGGATATGAATATCATGGTCATCCCACTGTTTCTTCGCACTCACCGATTCGAAGCCCAGCAAGCCTTTTAACTCCTGCTCATAAAACATCGGGATAACTAAGATTGACACAATGTTGTGTGCGTTCAGGATTTCCCTTTCCGTCTCATCCGGAACTTCAGATATATCACTACAATTCAACAATTTACCTTGCCACAATTGTTGCATCAACCAGGATGAATTGCTGACAGGCATTTGCTGAAACATATCCTTACGCGACTGAATACCTTCGCGGCACCACTCGTTGGTGTTCGAAATGGTCTCTGCCCCCTGATCAAGCCGGAACAAATAAATCCGGTCCTCCTTCAGAAACACACCAATGCGTTCCAGCGTTTCGTTTATCAGGTTGTCAGTTTCCGATATTTTGCTGTTGATAAAATTTGAAGAGATGGTGTTAAGAATACTTTCAAACTCCATCCGATGCTGAATCAGCAACTCATAGTTCTTTCGTTCTGTAATATCAATATTTACGCCTTTCAGACTAACCAGCCTGTCATTCTCAAAAAAAGGTTCAATACGATTCTGTATCCACAAGGCTTCGTTGTTGGGAAGCAAAATCCGATGCTCTATTTCAATCTGTTTTTTTTCGGACAATAATAGTTCGTAGGCTTCGGATATAACCGAATGGTCTTCGGGATGGACTTTGCTCATAAAAAAATCGAAAGACGGACTCACATCCTCACTATCGACCTGAAATATCTTATATAGATTAGCCGACCAGCTGGTGTTATCATTCAGGATATCATAATCCCAACTGCCCATTTTGGCAATTTCCTGAGCATGACTAATGGAGCGTTCCTTTTCAGACAATATCACCCCGGCCTTTTTCCTTTCGGTAATATCTACGGCCATCACATGCCTGGCCTCTATCCCTTTGTACTGGCAAATGTGCGAATTGCTTTCGACAATCAATTTTTCTCCTGATTTGCTCTGAATAGTCCATTCTTTTATTCCTCCCAACGACAGGTTGCCGCCTTGCCGATAGCTTTGAAAAACCACTTTACTTTCATCGGACAATAAATCAGAAATCTCTAATTTCAACAACTCATCTTTCGGGTATCCGCAAAGCTCAGAAGCAGCACCATTGGCCTCAAGAATATCCAGGTTTTCTGCCGAATAAATCAGCATGGCCTGAGGATTCATCGTAAACATCTTTTTGAAATTTACTTTTTCGTCCCTCAAACGAGCCTCATTTTCCTTAAAATCAGTTATATCAACAACTGTGGCAACCAGTATCGATTTTTTGGAAATATTCTCCTCCGTAAAAAAAGAAACAAATAAATCGCCCCAGATTGTCTTTCCGGTTTTGTGGACATAGCGTTTTTGCAGTCGGTAGCTATCAATCTCCCCGCTCATGATCAAATTAAATTGCTGACAATCAATATCAATGTCGGGACTGAATGTAATCTCAGGAAAAGTCATACCGATTAACTCATCAGCAGAATACCCAATGAAAGTGCAAAAAGCCTTATTCACATAAATAATTCTCTTGTCTGAATCAACGTGAGCAAAACCGATTGGAGATTGGTCGAACAAAAGATTTACCTGCATTGTTTTTAATTATTACGAACAATATGAACAAGAAATCCATACTGTAAAAAATACAGGAATCCCTTATCTGACATGGATTTCTCTTCAAAACTATAATTTTTTTTTTAGTTTAAACGTTTAATCCGGATTTTCAGGCTCAAACGCGGGCACACTTAGCATTAAAAATATATTCCCTGAAAAT
>JAEUSS010000374.1 GCA_016788685.1 Prolixibacteraceae bacterium
TTTAAAGGCGGACGTACTTATGTGGTTCGTTTTGATAAAGACGTAAAAGTAGCTGAGGTTCAGAATGCCCTTACAAGTGCATTCAACAACAATACTCCTGAAGTAAAATCGTTCGGTAATGCCAATCAGGTTCGTATTACAACAACCTATAACATTGCCGACCTGAGCGAAAATGCCGACAATGAAGTAGAAGAACTGATGTACAAAGGACTTAAAAGCGCTGGTTTTATTGGCGATGTTTCACTTGACACATTTACCAAAAACTACCGCATGAGTTCTCAGAAAGTAGGACCAACCATTTCTGACGACATCAAAAAAGATGCTGCAATCTCCATTTTCTTCGCCCTGGTAATCATCTTCCTGTACATCCTGATCCGGTTCAGAAACTGGCAATATGGCTTGGGAGGTGTTATCTCACTGGCTCACGACACCATTATTACCCTTGGAGTATTCTCTTTATTATACGGAATTCTTCCTTTCTCTCTGGAAATCGACCAGGCGTTTATTGCGGCCATCCTGACGGTGATCGGATATTCGATCAACGACACGGTGATTGTGTACGACCGCGTCCGTGAATACCTTCACCTGTATCCAAAACGGAAACTGAGCGACAACATGAACCACGCAATGAACTCCACTCTGCGGCGTACATTCAGTACTTCATTGAGTACATTGGTTGTTTTGCTTGCCATTTTCATGTTTGGTGGTACATCTATTCAGGGATTCACATTTGCCCTGCTGGTTGGTATCGGAGTCGGTACATATTCATCGATATTTGTAGCTACCCCGGTTGTTTACGAAACACTCAGAAAGCAAAATAAAGCATAGACTGATCGAGCAATTGACAGTATAAATTTCTGAAGAAGCAGGATTCCGGTCTGTAAAACGGCCGGAACTCCTGCTTCTTTCATTTAAAGACAGACAACAGGCTGGGCCGGCTATTTAAAGCGACACTAAACCCGGGGCCCTGCGTTCCAATAAATTCCGAATCTTTTCCATCATTCTTGGACAAGTATTACCGTAGTCGTGAACTAGTTTGTATATTTGCTAAAATTTTTTTTCAGACCAACTAATTAATTTATCAGTTATGGGTGGAGGTGAGATTGTATTAATCATATTTGTAGCCTTACTTTTCTTCGGGTCAAAAGCTATTCCTGACATAGCTAAAATGATGGGGAAAGCGATGCGCGAATTTCAGAAGGCAACCAACGAAATCAAACGCGAAATCAATGATGCCGGCGGATTAGGCGATGAAATCAAAGAAATCAAATCCACCATTCAGGGAGCCAGAACCGACATCGAAGACGGAATAAAAAAACATACCAGCGATATCAATCATGACATTCAGGATATCAGGAGCGACATCAACGAAGGAACCCAAAACATTACCACCACCATCACCAATGAGACCAAAATCGATTAATAACTGCCCGTTTCGGTCTGGATTCTTCTGCCTTTAAAACAACCCCTGAAGTCTTAATGCGCAACTCCTAAAAAACAACGTTTGATCAGAGTCGAAAAAATAACAAAATCGTTTGGTGATCTTCAGGTTCTGAAGGGCATTGACCTGGAAGTTCCGGCCGGAAAACTTTATTCAATTGTTGGCCCCAGCGGAGCCGGGAAAACCACCCTGCTCCAGATTATCGGCACCTTAAGCCAACCAGCCTCCGGAACGGTTTTCATCAACGAGCAAAATATTTCGGTAATGAATGAGCGCCAGTTGGCCGACTTCAGGAACAGGCAAATCGGTTTTGTTTTCCAGTTCCATTATTTACTTCCTGAATTTTCAGCCCTCGAAAATGTTTGCATTCCGGCCTTTATCGCTAAAACTGCTAAAAAAGAAGCCGAGGCCAAGGCTCGCGAATACCTCAATTTTTTAGGACTTTCGCACCGCCTCAACCATAAACCCGGCGAACTTTCGGGAGGCGAAAGGCAGCGGGTTGCCGTGGCAAGAGCACTGATCAACAATCCGTCAGTGATCCTGGCTGATGAGCCTTCAGGAAACCTGGACACCAAAAACCGCGAAGATCTGCACGAACTGTTTTTCACCCTGCGCGACCGTTTTAACCAAACACTCGTTATTGTGACTCACGACGAGGGATTTGCAGCTCAGAGCGACTCCATTATCCGCATGAAAGATGGACTCATCGACTTCTGACACAACAGATCTCCACAAAGACGTCAAGTCGCTGCTGGACCTGAAATTCGCCACATTTAACCGTACTGCTTTTATTGAGACAGATCCGATTCAGGTACCCGCTCTTTTTACCACTAAAGAAAATATTGAAATTGCCGGTTTCCTGGCGGCTACGCTGGCATGGGGACAACGCCCTACCATCATCAGAAATGCGCTGAAACTGATCGCTCTGACGGACAATAATCCCGTTGAATTTTTACTTCGTACCGATGAAAATGAATGGGATTCCTTCCTGAACTTCAAACACCGCACATTCAACGGAACGGATTGCATTGGCTTCCTGAAAGGGTTGAAAAATATCTACCTGAATCATGGCGGGCTGGAACAGGTTTTTACCGATGGATTCAGGAAAGAAGAAACAATTTTCAGCGCGTTGAAGCATTTCAGAAAAATATTCTTTGAGGCTGCTCATGAGCACAGGTCGGAGAAACACGTATCGGATGTTGAAAAAGGAGCTTCGGCCAAACGGCTGAACATGTATCTCCGCTGGATGGTCAGATCGGACAGTGCCGGTGTTGACTTTGGATTATGGAAACAGATTCCGTCCTCGGCGCTCATGCTCCCGCTTGATGTGCATACCGGAAATGTAGCCCGTAAGCTCGGTTTACTCACCCGTACTCAAAATGATTGGAAAGCCGTTGAAGAAGTTACAGCCCGGCTCCGCGATTTCGATCCTCATGACCCGGTTAAGTATGATTTTGCTTTATTCGGGCTGGGAGTTTTTGAGAAGTTTTAGTCGAATTCGAACAATTTTCTGCTGCAACCTGATATTTTTTTTCAGAATTCCTAAAAAAATACAAAATCTTCCTTTCTCCTGTTTTCCAGTATCTAATCAGGCTATTCAGACTTTTTCGTTACAATAGAGGCCAAATTCAACACTTGACAAAGTGATTTTTATTCGTATTTTTATCAAACACTGATGTTTAACAGTATGTTTTTCGCGTCAGAATGAAGATACATACGTTATTCACAGCATCCGAATAAAAAAAATATAGATGAGTATATCAATCGAATTGATTCTTCTGGGACTGTCGATCCTGTTTTTCTTAAGTATACTGGCCGGAAAGGCCGGCTACAAGTTTGGCGTTCCGGTTTTGCTGCTGTTTTTGGCCGTTGGAATGTTCAGCGGCAGTGATGGACTGGGAATCCAGTTTGAAAACCTTCACGCAGCCCAAACAGTTGGGACAATTGCCCTTTGTATCATTTTGTTCTCGGGCGGAATGGACACGAAGATCTCGGATATTCGTCCGATTATTTCTCACGGAGTAGTATTGGCAACCGTGGGTGTCCTCTTAACCGCAGCTTTTACAGGAGTTGTTATCTGGTGGGTTTGCGGAATGACCAACGAAGGAGCAGGAATTGGATTGGTCACCTCATTGCTGCTGGCATCCACCATGTCCTCAACCGATTCGGCATCAGTATTTGCTATTCTCCGGTCAAAAGGCATACAGTTAAAAAACAACTTACGCCCGATGCTTGAATTGGAAAGCGGAAGCAATGACCCCATGGCATACATGCTTACGATCACCCTTCTCGAAATCATCAAACTGGGTAATGAGCCTAATTACTGGGCTGTAGCCGGAACGATTATTATGCAACTGGCGATTGGGGCAGCATCCGGATTTTTGCTTGGCAAATTTGCAGTCCGCATCATTAACCACCTGAAAGTTGACAACGGATCGCTCTACCCTATTCTGGTATTTACATTCTGTATTTTTATCTTTTCGTTTACCTATTTTATCCGGGGAAACGGATACCTGGCCGTTTACATCGGAGGTCTGGTGATCGGGAATTCCCGGTTTGTGCATAAACGTTCATCGTTAAAATTCTTCGACGGATTGGCCTGGCTGAGTCAAATACTCATGTTCCTCACCCTGGGGTTACTGGTAAACCCGCACGAGCTAATCCCCGTTATTATTCCCGGACTGATAATCAGCGTTTTCATGATCTTGTTTACGCGACCGATCAGTGTTTTCATCAGCCTGCTGCCGTTCCGGGACATGTCATTTAAGTCTAAGCTGTTTATTTCGTGGGTCGGACTCCGCGGTGCTGTCCCGATCATCTTCGCGATAATCCCGCTGGCCGAAGGGGTGCCGCATGCCCGGTTCATCTTTAACATCGTATTTTTTATCACCCTGGTATCGCTGATCGTGCAGGGAACAACACTCACCCGGGTTGCCATCTGGCTCGGACTCGCAGATAAACCTCAGGCATACAAAGGTCTGGAAGAATTTGACCTTGAATTTTCGGACGAAATCAAATCGGTTACCAGTGAAATAAGCATCACGGCGCAGGCATTGACCCACGGTCCTCATTTGATGGACTTGCCCCTTCCGGAAAAAACCCTCGTTGTTATGGTAAAACGCAATGACAAATATTTTGTACCGACCGGCCAAACACATCTTCAGGAGAATGATAAACTACTGATCATTACCGACAACCAGGAAGCATTAGCTCAAACCTACCAAAATATGGGACTGGGCGGGGTTACTTTCCAGAAAAGCTAACCTGCCGGGCTCGGCACTGCGATCTCAGCAAGATCAGATGTCTGTTTGCAGGGATAGCGGGCTCATCAGTTAAACCAATACGATAACTTCAGGACAAGAGCCCGGTTCCGCGGGCTCCAGTTGCCCGTATAATAGTTGTCGGTATAAACAATGAACAAATCGGAAACCGGCTTGTACCTCCACTGAAACCTCAGGTTAATGTTCATGTTGTCAATTTGCTCGTTGTACTGCACAAAAGATGAGAAGAAAACTTTATCACTCAGAGTCAGATCAAGTTTGGGTCCGATCAGCCAAAACCGGGCCCGCGCAAACGGCGCCGGAAGATTGATGTCGGTATATGAAAAATTAACTGTCAGATTCAGGTACGGCTGATAACGGTAGGTGACATACCCGCCCAATGAGCCGATATTTCCGTTGTAAAAGCTTCCGCGGGTGAGTGTTGCCGAATAATTTAGCAGCGCCCGTGTATCAGAGAAATAATCAATAAACCCAACACGGTAGGCATAATCAGTTCCTTTTGCCAAGAAAGTATTGCTGATGTGAGTTGGATCAAAGTCGCGGTTCAGCAAGGTATAGAAGTCCTTAAATCCGGCATCAATAATCGTCCGGTTGCTGAATTCGATCTTATACATGGCCGAAATTTCGTGGTCCATCTGGTTAAAATCCGGGTTAAAATAATAGTTGGCCGTTGAAACAATTCCATGGCTTATTACTTTCTTGTTCGGCACCCACAGAAAACTAAATTCAGGATTAATCAAAAAATATCCGGTGCGACGAACATATCCGGTTTCTGCCGAGTAATTTTCGCCCACACTAGCCTGAGCCACCGAAGCGTGGATCCGCCGGGTATTGTATGCCAGCGAAGCCCCCTGCGCATATTGTTTGCCGGGGTTATCGGGGCTGAACGAACGATGATAAAACAGTTTCCCGTTCCATTTGTTGGTGCTGCTGGCCAGGTTGTAGTCGATTCCGGCAATGCGGTTAAAATTCTGTTTGCCGGGCTCGTCCATATATTCCTTGTTAACCAGAATCATACCGATATTTGACCGTGCAAACAGTTTGCGTTGCAACGAAGCCACCATAAAATTACGCGACAACTGATCAGATGTTTTTTCAGTCTGCATATTCAGGAATCCGAGCCGCCAGCTGTTCCCGAGTTTCCCGCTCAAGCGTGCTCCTGCCAGAACCGGGGCATCCAGCCCTATCCGTCGCGAAAAAAAAGGCGTCACTGTTCCTGATCCGTAATTGGAAAAGAGATCGCTGTTTTCGAGAAAAAACTGCCGTTTCTCCGGAAAAAACAACTCGAACCTGTCGAGGTTAGTCACCTGCTGATCCACCTCTGCTTGTGAAAAGTCCGGATTATAGGTCAGGTCAAGATTCATTGATGTGCTGATCCCCAACTTGGCATCAAAACCAAAATCCTTTCGGTAGGCAGTGTTTGTCCCCGCTTCAAAATCTTTGACTGCACTTCCGAAAACATAAGGAATAACCGAAAACATCATTTTCGATTTAGGGAGCGGTTCTTCCCATTTCAGCACGCCGGTATAAGCCAGGTTGGCTGTTGCAAACTGACGCGGAACCGGTGCCCAGGATGATTTTTCGTTGCTTTTCAGGTCGAGCCGGCTGAAATTGACATACCAGCGATCTGTTCCGGATTTGAACCTGACAGAACGGAAAGGGATGCGCATTTCGGTCACCCAACGGTCAGGATACTGTATCGTTTTAGATTCCCACTTACAATCCCAGTTCAGGTTTACAGTACCGCCATTCGATTGAGTTCCGTCCCATTTGGCTCCTGAAACCGAAGCACCGAATGAAAATCCGTTGGTCTGATCCAAAAAAGTATCGAAAAAAGCCAGAAAATTGTCGTTATTTCCAAACACAAAATCGTGTCGGAACGATTCTGTGATTCGTTTCCCCGGAATCGTGTCGAAGAAGGTTACCCCGAGGTAAAATGCCTTATCATCGTAGGTCATAACCACTTCCGACGGTGATTTTGCAAATCCGGAGTCAACCGGAAGAACCAGCCGGAACTGATCCGCTTTCTCCGCTCTTTCCCAGTCTGGCTCGTTAATCAGGCCATCGAGTCGGATAGGCCCGGTAGCCTTTTTGACATGAAGAATAACATCCTCGTTTTTTTTCCGGACAACCGGATCGGTATTTGTTTTTCGGGATTCTGGAAACTGTTTCTCTGAAGGATATACCCACACAGGCAGCAGCAAAAACAAAAAGATCAGTACATTTCTCATAAGAAATCAGTTAGGCGACGTGATACACTAAGACTGTCAAATGTACAAAAACCCCTATTCCGACGTGATAATACCCGACATAAAAAACTCACCCTAAATAAATTATCAATTTATCCGGGGTGAGTTTACAAAGACTGTCAGGCAATCCAGATTCTTTCTGCCCTCCTATGTTTCCTGTCCGTAGCTTAGCGGCTGGCTACTTTTGTTGCTTCAGGCCTGAATTCGTCCGGCTGGTAAAGTAAGACCACATCGCCCTCCTTAACGGCTTCCTCAACAACCCCGAACTGTTCGTTTTCGGCTATCACCTCAATCGGCTGCTCCGTAACTTTACTTCCGTTTTTAAGATACACCAGCTGCTTGCCATTTTTTGTAAAAATACCTTTTAACGGCACCAGAAGTTTGCCCTGATAAGATGCAATTATAATGTCGTTGTTGGCATTCATTCCGGGTTTCATTTCTTTGTCCGACTGATCGAACCGGACTACCACCCGGAACACTTTCATGTCAAAATCCTTATGGTCTTCGCCAATATTGGCAATTTTAATTACTTTTCCCCAGAACAATCTTTCCGGCAGAGCGTCAATCGTGATTCTGACACTGTCATCCAACTCAATTTTTGAAATGTCAATCTCACGCACAAAGACCTCGCTCACTGCTACCGACATGTCGGGCAAGGTGGCAATAGCGGGTCTCCAGATGTTGATCTGCGAGTCTTTTCCGTAGGTTTTACCCGCCCAGTCTTTTGCAAACATGACAATCCCGTCTTCAGGACTTGTTATGGTTGTGGCAGCCAGTGCGGCCTGGTATTTCTCGATTTTGTCCTGATACCTGGCTACCCGTTCCTGATAGCGCGAAACCTGAAGTTTCAGCCGGTTACGTTCCAGCAGATAATTCCGCCTGATTTTCTCAATCTCCATTTCAGCTTTCTGGTAATTCATACGGGTTTTACGCTGATAAGCCTCCGATTCGTATTTGGATTGTTCGAGGTCAATCTTCAGATATTCCAGATCAAGCCTGGCATTGTTGATGGCTTCGCGGCGCTGAGATAAAGTAACCGTACTGTCGAGCACCACATTGCGCAGGTCGGCATCTTCTTTTTCCTTCTCCTGCATGTTATTCCGCATATTGGTCACAATCTGGCTGTCATCGAGCTTGGCTATGTAATCGCCTTTCTTTACCGCTTTTCCTTCAAGAACCACATCGGCAATCTTGAATTGGAAAATGCGCAACTCCTCGTCACAGATTACTTCAGGCAGATTAATTTCAGTAAATTTTTCGCCTCTTACTTCGCCCTTACAATTGACTACAACTTCCAGATTTCCTTTCCGTATTTTATGCAATTTTTCGTTAGCCGGCTTAATTTCAAAAAATACAAAAACAGCTATTCCGATAACGGCAATTGCCGAAATCAGGGTCAGTAATTTCTTCTTTTTTATCATGTCAGCTAGTTTTTAATGATTTTATCGTACTCGGCTGTCAGGTTTTCACCTTTCACAAAATCAAAAAGAGTAAGCATCCGTAAACGATAATAATAATTCCAGTAAGTTTTTACCGCAGCGATGTAGGCTTTACGTGCTGATTCCAGGTCGTTACGGGCAATATTGAGTTTAATCACATCCACTTTCCCGATCAGGAAACGCTGAAAAGTAACTTCGAACCCTTTCTGGGCTACCGTATCTGCCTTTGCGGCATTCTTAACCTGCTCGGCCTGAAGATTAAACTCCATCACCGACTGGAAAACATTTTGCTCAAAATCAATACGCGCCTGCCGGATACGGGCATTGGCCACTTCGCGGGTTGATTCGGCCATCATTAACCGTCCTTTTCGCCTTCCCCAGTCAACCAACGGAACATTGACTCCGATACGCAACCGTTGGCTCTGATCGGGCTGATCATAAACCATATCAAAATTTTCAGCCGACTGGTTTAGCCCGAAAACAGCATACAAACTGGTATTTAATCCCGATTCGGACCGCGCCTGCGCAACTGCCCGGTTTTGCTCCATCATTTGCTGCTCCTGATCCAGAATGTCCGGATTATTTCTCAGTGCCAGATCCAATGCTTCATCAGCCTTGATTTGCAGGGTTGGGATTTC
Source organism: Prolixibacteraceae bacterium (assembly GCA_016788685.1). Lineage (GTDB taxonomy): Bacteria > Bacteroidota > Bacteroidia > Bacteroidales > Prolixibacteraceae > Aquipluma. The sequence continues at coordinate 9,049 of JAEUSS010000374.1, forward strand.
GGACGGAACCAGGCAATTGACATGAGTGTCATTCTCGAGCATCAGGTATGAATTCAGCGCCGACTGTGACCGGGAAACTTCCAGCCTGGCCTTGCTTAAGGCCTGCTGGGCGTTGAGTTGTCCCAGTTCGAGGTTTAAAAGTTCGTCTTGTGTTACAGTTCCAACCTGAAAACGCCCCTTGCCGATTTTATAAAGCGTATCGGCATTAGCCATCGTATTCTGAGCTATTTTCAGCTGAATCTGCGCATCAACCAAATCAAAAAACATGGATGTGCTTTTCATGGCCAGGTTCTCCTGCGATTGTACAAATTCTTTCTTCGCCTTTTCAAATTTGACCGGTTCTATTTTCGACTGCCATTTCAAAGCATTGTATCCGTTGAGCGATTGTGAGTACCCGATACTTACAGGCGTTGCCTGATAAGATGTTTTCTGGTCGCCGCTCAGGTTCTTCACCATGCCCAGTTCCGAAGTTAAAAACAAACTACCGCCGGTTAACCCGATTTTCTGATTCAGCTGAACAGCCACATCCGAATTGAAATAATCACGCAGAACGTATTCCTCCTCGTTCGTCTGGAAGTTATACTCACGTTTCCGGTAATGGTTAAAATCAAGCGGAGTGGTATTCAGGCTCAGGCTGGGCAATTTATCTGCTTTGTAATACCGGTACTCCCAGTAACTGGCCAGGTACATGTTTTTATACCTGAAAGCATCCAGCGATTTTTGAGATGCAATCTTAACTACTTCATCCAAACTAAGACTATGTGTTTCTTTCTGGGCTTTTACATTCTGAAAAACTCCTGTACAAAGAATGATCAGGAATATGATGTTTTTTTTCATTGAGGTTGTTTTTGTTAAGTATTGAATTAGCGGTAACCCGTCAGCCTGCGCGTTGTCCCGGATTTTATTCTGATTGTTCATAACGAATCCTTTATGCGCGTAACGATTCGACCGGATCCTTATCGGCCGCCCGTTTGGCCGGCATGTATCCGAACATGATTCCGACCATGGCTGAAACCCCAAACGCAATGACAATACTGAAAAGCGAAACAATGGTCTTTATATCGAAAAAGACCGTAATTAACTTGGAAAGCAGTACGCCAAGTATAATTCCGATTATGCCGCCCGAAATACTGATCAGGGTTGATTCGGCAAGAAATTGTGCCACAATATCTTTCCGCGAGGCTCCAATAGCCTGACGCGTACCAATTTCTCGAATACGCTCCATAACCGATGCCAACATGATATTCATGATACCAATCCCCCCCACGATGAGCGAAATACCTGCAATTGCACCCAAAACAATATTAAAAATTTTCTTGGTGCGCTGCTGTTGCTTGAGCAGCAATTCAGGAATGGTAACTTCAAAGTCATACAGTCCCGAATGACGCCGCAGCAATATTCGTTTCACCACATTCGCCGTGGCCCCCAGTTGCTCGGTTTCGTTCACCTGAAGGATTATTTTATCGAGCTGATTGGGATTTTTATCATCGGCCGTTGCTGTCGAACCGGTGCCTGAGACCATCCTGCGCCTGGCACTCGACCGCTCCACCTCATCGGCCCGAACCAACGCGCGGTTTTTAAAACGCATCAGAATGGTTTGAGCCGGAATAAAAATTTTATTGTCAGAACTGCTGATCCCCATTTCATCGGAAGCTGATGCTGTAAAATCCCGGCGCTCCACCACGCCGATGATTTTCAACCAGATCTGTCCGCATTTGATCGATTTCCCGATCGGATTCTCCTGATTGAAAAAAACGGTTTTAATGTTATCACCAATCACACAAACGGGCAATCCTGCATCCGCCTGTACCCGATTAAATACCTCGCCTGACTGAAGCCCGATATTGAACAGTTTAAAGTAATTGGCATTTACCCCTTCGAGCACAACCGGCTTACTTTTGCCATCAATAATCGCCGAATAATTATATGAAATTACCGGACTGATCATATTAACTGTCGGCACTACTTCTTCGATTGCTTTCAGGTCGAGCAAAGTCAATCCTCTCGAAAACTTCTTTGCGCCGGCCTTTTCTTCCTGACTATCCGAGGAATTTTCGTTGTCAGCCGATTCGATCGGAGTAATGATGATGTTATTTACCCCCACCATCTTGATTTGTTCCAGGATTTCCTGCTCGGCACCATTACCAATAGCCAGCATACTGATTACCGCCGCCACACCGAAAATAATACCCAGGGCAGTTAACATTGATTTGAGTTTATTATCAATAATAGCCTCAAAACCAATAACTATATCGTGAAAATATTTTTTAAAAATCATTTTTTCTCGTTTTAGGTTTTCGTGACCTATTTAACCTGACTCCCTTTTATCATCATCATCGGATTGGCACCAGGCCCCGGAACCTGTTCCGGTTTCTTTTTGAGCATTTCCTCTCTCTCTTTTTCTGCCAAGGCCTTTGCATCTTCCTTTTCCTTTTTCATTTCGGCATAAACTTCAAGCCCCTGCAATTCTATTTCTGCCGCGTTTGCGGGTTCAGTCAACCAAACCACATCTCCTTCTTTCAGGCCTTTCCGGATGAGTACGTTGTTCTCGTTTTCATCGCCCAGCCAAACAACCTGTTTAACCGGTTTTTCTTTCCCAACATAAACATATTTCAAGCTGTCGTTTTCAAAAACAGCATCGGTAGCTACCATCACCGTATCAGAGAAAGTCCCTGCCTCAATAGCATTACTGGTAGTCATAGCCGGCTTCAGGTCTTTATCCTTCCCGAAGATTTTTATTTTCACCTCAAAAACTTTGGCATCGCTGTTTGGCATTGCTTGCCCGATGTTGGCAACCGCAATAACCTGCCCCGATAATTGCTTGTCGGGGAAAGCGTCAATACCGATTTTCACATTCTGCCCGATTTTCACCTTTGAAATGTCGATTTCATTGATGTAAGTTCTGGAAATCAGATTGGTCATTTCAGGAATAGTAGCTATAACCGAGTTGTATGGGCCTACTTTTGATCCGGTTTTGATTATTTCGCCCCAAGGGTATTTAAAATAGGTCAGGATTCCGGCCTTGGGCGCAGTAATTTCAAGGGCATTAAAAAGTTTCTGAAGCTCTTCGGCACGTTCGGATATCTGCCGATAGTTGATATACCGGCGGTTCACCCTGTTTTCTTCCTGCTTCTTTTTCAGGACATAAGCCTTTTGCTCCTGTTCGAGTTTTCGCTTGGCTTTATCCAGATCCATGCTCGCTTTTTTCTGAATAGAAGGTGATTCGTAAACCGACTCTTCTACGATGATCTTTTTTTCAGCCAGATCGAGGCGCGAATTAACAATCACATCACGCTGATTGCTCAGGTTCAGGTTAGAGTCGATTTTGCTGTCCTCATATTCTGACATTGATTTATCCATCTCGTCCTGGGCTGCTTTAATCTGTTCTTCAACTGCCGTATGGTCGAGTGTCGCCACGTAATCACCCGAATCAACCAAAGTTCCTTCTTCAACCATATGAGTAATAGTCAGTTCCCAGATGCGCAAATTGCGATCTTTAAGCTTTTCCGGAATCTCAATTGACTCCGACTTCTCTGATTCCAGTTGACCGGATGAAAATACAAGGGCCGTAAAATCGCCACGCTTTACACTGGTTGTAATCTGTGTAAAATCAGTTTCACCCTTCCGGAAAAAAAAGTACAGAATGATTAGAAAGACAGCCGAAGCAGCTATCACAAGGATCTTTTTATTATTCATGGTTATCAGTTATTGTTGGTTAATTTCAGTTACAACGAATGAAGGCAAATTATATATTCAAAGCAATCAATCTGTAATCATTCTTTTGTTCTTACATCCTTCAGCCCAGAAAAGCGATTCTACTGATGATCAACATTTATGCCAAATAGGTATTAAAAATACATGCTGTATTACATCTTTTTGCCTTTTTATATCCCGAATTATTCCGACTTCGACAACAAACCGGCTTCATCTTTTAATGATTCTTAAAAAAACAGGATAATTTTGTAAAAACCAACTGATATCCGGATGTATATGTACATTTATTATAAAAAGGGAACTCCAGGAACAAACAAGCTGTATTTATGCAAACAAAATTCCGTTACAATCGTTAGACTAAAAAAAACTAAGATGAAACAAATTTTACTACTTCAGGCATTCCTTCTCTTCGGTTTGCTGGCTAATTCGCAGCAAAAGATTGAAGTTGAAGTTGGCGAGAAAAGCATGTCGCAAGGCCGGCACATGGCGGTAACCGTATTTATTCCGGAAGCAAATCCGAAAGTTGTTGAACTGGATTGGACGAAGTATGTTACCTCCAGAAGTTTTGGTGAAAAAATAAGCAATCTGGGCAGTCAGATTGGAAATATTTTCAGAAGTGAAGAAAACCAGGTACGCAGCAATAAACTCAAAGTCGAAAAAAAGGGAGATGAATTGTACGTACGTTCCATAACAGCAACTACCATTAGCGACCACTCCATGGATATTTACGCCCGAATAGCCCAATTAGCGGGCGGATGCCAGTTCAGTGCCTTTTTTCAGTTCACCGA
>JAEUSS010000409.1 GCA_016788685.1 Prolixibacteraceae bacterium
TCGCCATCCAGCTCAGTTACCCAGTCGATGCTGTATTGATCAAACAAAGCCAAATCTCCGGTTTCGTAATACTTCACCAAATGGGCAATACATTTTCGCTGAAGTTCATTTTCGGCGTATTCAGCGGCTTTATTCAGCCAAAAAACGATCGGTTTTATTGCCTCGCCGTATTTCCCGCCGGCTTTCCACACCACTTCGCGCAATTGACCATTGTCCCTGACCAAAGTCGAATTCAGGCCAAACGAAACGGGTTGCTTCCCTCCGGAAGATTTTAAGCCTGCATAAAAAGTTTCGGCCTCCTCCTGCCTGATATCCTGGTAGTAATTGTTGGATGACGACTGCAACAGATCTTTATCGGATTCGAGATTAACACGTTTCCGTTCTTTCTCCGGATTAAAAATAACCTCACGTATTTCTGAAATCAACGCCTGGTTTTCTCCTGAAGAAAGTTTCAGATGATCCCATTGAGATTGAGCGATCAACTCGTCAAAATAACTTTCGGGGAATCCGGCCGGAATTTTTTCGGTCGAGTAATGATGATGAATTCCGTTCGAGAACCACACTCGTTTCAGGTAAATTTCAAATTGTTTGAATTCCTCGGTTTCACGGTTTCCGCCGAATGTTTTCCAGATCGTTTCCAGAACAGCCCGGACGCTCAGGTTGTAACGGTTGTTCTGATCCCATAAGATATCGCGTCCGCAAAGCGCCGCCTGCGAAAGATAGTAGATATACAGTTTTTTATTCCGGTCAAGCGATTCGAATCCAGGCACTGCGTAGCGCAAAATCTTCAGGTCGGCAAATTTTTCAGCAAAAACATCCATAACCGTTTCTATTTATGAATTTCGTTAAATTTTTCTTCGAGCAAATCGACCCGCTTGATTGATGTGCGCAACCAACTGAGCAGAATTTGCTGTTTTTCATCATCGGTAAGATGCCAATCGATGTTTGTATGATTTCGAAGCTGGTGAGTCAGGTGATGCAAGGTTACTGCAGCCGAAACAGAGACGTTTAAACTTTCGGTAAAGCCAACCATCGGAATCTTCATAAATTCGTCAGCTTCTTTTTTAGCCCATTCGGTCAGCCCGGGTCTTTCGCAGCCAAAAACAATAGCAGCCTTTCCTTTTTCCAGGTCAAAATTCCCGAGATCAACATCATGTTCATGCGGAGTAGCCACTACAATCCGGTAGCCTTCCTGCTTCAATTTTTGTAAAGCCTCCGGAGTATTCATCCCGGTTCGGTTGTATCGGGTTACGGTCACCCAGTTGGAAGCGCCCCGGACGACATCAGGATTAACCTGAAAAGCATGTTTATTTTCGATTACATGGACATTTTGAATTCCGAAACAATCGGCAGAGCGAACCACGGCGCTTGTATTCTGAGTCTGGTATAAATCTTCGAGCACTACAGTCAGGTAATTGGTCCGGAGTGAGAGTATCTTCTTAAATAAAGCAATCCTTTCGGGAGTAATAAATCCGGAAAGAAACTGAATCAATTCGTGGTTCATCGTATACATTTTTGCGCAGGCAAAGATAAAAAAAAGGGAAGCATATCATTTATGCATCCCTTTTGTAAATTTTTTCAGGACAAATACTAGATGGTATCGGCCAATTCAGCACCTGGTTTGAATTTAACAACTTTCTTTTCGCCAATTTCAATGGTCTGGCCTGTCTGTGGGTTTCTGCCGGTTCTTGCGCTGCGCGAAGCAACTGAAAAAGAGCCAAATCCAATAAGGGCAACACGATCGCCATTTCTCAAGGCATCAGAGGTGGCATCAACAAAAGCGTCTAATGCTTTTTTAGCATCGGCTTTAGTCAAATTAGCTTTTTCAGCAATTGCATCGATTAATTGTGCTTTGTTCATAAGAAAACTTGTTTAAGGTTAAAAATATCTGAATTAAAAAATCATTCAAATGGACGAACTAAAAGGAACCAAAGAAACAGGAAACCTTAATAAAATCAATGCTTTCAAATGGTTAATTTTAATCTGTTACTAAATTCCAAAATATGAATCAAAAAAACAACCGTTATCTAAAGTTTTTTACAAAAAAATTTCATCATAATTTTTCCGAAATGTTTTTGCAGTTTGAAAAATTGTTCTACTTTTGCCACCGCGTTTGGAGAGATGGCAGAGTGGTCGAACGCGGCGGTCTTGAAAACCGTTGACCGTGTGAGCGGTCCGGGGGTTCGAATCCCTCTCTCTCCGCTGATCACAAAGGTCTGAATTTCATTGAAATTCAGACCTTTTTTTTTACTTTTCAACTTCAAACACAACAGCCCTCTGATCAACAAACCAGATTAAAAACCAGGCAGATAACAAAATCCATGATTAACATTCTATCGTAAATTTGAATTAGAAGAAAGCGTTTTCTGCAAGTAGAATTGCATGTACCAGTTATACATTTCAAATATCTCCAGGATCAAAAAAAGCAGAATCACTGTTCCACCCCCAAAAAAACCCCGATCTAAAACAATTTCACCAAAACCGTATTTCATTTCGGGCTCTTTATCATACTCCGCCAGCATCCCTGAACAAGAGTATCAGAGCCGAATTGAAAAATGCTGCATATTCTAATTTCCAGGTTGTAATCCCGCACTCCCAGTAGATTGCAGGAGCAGTTCTTTTCTTCAACTTTTCTCTAAAGAAAAATGCAGCATTTTTTAACTCTTTAAGTTGGAATATAACAATCCTGACTATCCCAAGCTCTCTTCTTCTGACCTGACTATTTCCGGAAAGGTCCGCATTTCAATGCTTCTATCTGATCTTTGCTTAGTGCATTAAACGAAAACAAGCAAACTCCGGCAGCACCTGACTCCCGTGAGATTTCGATTTGCTCCAACAAGGTTTCCGGAGTATAACCCATATAAGGCCCCAAACCAACAATCGGGCGAATAGCATTTCCTTCAGCTATTCTCTTCAAACTTTCGGCATCGGCGCTGACAATCTGATTATCGAATGCATACGACATGATGTAAACCGCATCAACCTGCCCATTTTTCACCCAGGTTCCCCAATCCTGAAATTTATATTTAAGGCTGGCCTCGGGATGAGGAACTACGTCTACAGACAACTGAACACCCGCATATTTCTGATCGAGCAACTCATTTACTTTTGTCACGAAACCGGTGATATTATTGGCCCGGTACATATTCCACTGCTCCCATTCTCTTTTATTTTCCGGAGAAATGGTCATAATATCAAAATTAAGCTGTCGGCGTACGTTGCTCCTGCAATAATCGCAATAACAAAATCCCTTTTCCCAAGGCTCGCTGAGCGAATAACGAATATAATCCAACTGGACCTCTTTTATCGCTGAATATCGCCGAAGCAATGTATCAACAGTCTCTAGTAAGAATGCTGAGACCTCAGGGCGTGAGGGGCAGAAATAATGAAACCCAGGTTCTAACTCAGCTTCAATAGTTCCATGCCTGAACATACCCAACCACTCTGGTTTTTGTTTCACCAGAGGCGATTCAGCCCCTCCGATAAAAAACATTTCGCACCATGGAATTACCTGAATTCCGTATTTCCCGCATTCTTCAATCATGATTTGCATAGGATCCCAACCTGCAAACTGGGGGAGCTGGGGCAACAGCGGATGTGCATTCGGATAAATGGCATAGCCATCGTAAATTGTTTCAGGAAGAATGGCATTAATTCCGGCATCAGCCATTCGTTTAATTGTATTCTTCAACTCATCTTCACTCTTATCTGCAAGACGAATCCAGGCTCCTCTAAATTCATTGGCTTGCGGTTCGAACGAACTATAATATAGTTTTAAGATGCGATTATACAGTTGTTTGGAATATTCAACTGCCTTCTCTGCATTGCCCTGTTTTTTCTGATTCAACATTGAAGCATAGTCAGCTGCCACCATTTTTTCACATTCGGGGAGACTTTGGGTATCCTTCATCTTCCCAGATTCGATCCGCGCCAGAACTTTCTTATAAAGACTACGAGCCTGCAGCAGAAAAGCATTTTCGGTTAAAGAATAGTAAAGAGAATCACCTTTTAATTCCACTTCCATCCCTTCTTTCAAATTACGACTAATCCAATGGCTCGCATTCTCATTCCCCGAAATAACCATCCCACCAGCAGGGATCTGCGAGTTATTTCCACCCACACTTGTTACACGCCCACTTTCAATAACTGCTTCAGTTCCCCACTCGTTGGTTCCGGTTTGCTGACCGAACGAAGATGTGTACACAACTAAATGATCGGGGCCTCTCCCCCCCGGAAAACCAACTTCACCGGGGTTCACCGAAGTTACTTTTTTTGCTCCGGACTCCATGAATACTGCCGGATAAAGCTCATCTTCAAGCCAATGTTTTTTGGACTTACATCCACAAAAAAAAGCAAGGGAAGCGATACAAATCAGCAAATATTTTTTTTCAGCAAACTTGTACCTGTTCGTTTTTCTCAACATCTTATTATTGTTTTAAAATCAAAAAAAAGAGTGCCCGGAGACAAAATACCCCAGGCACTCCTCTTATTTTGTATATTTCTTAATTCCAGCCTGGGTTTTGAACCAGTTTCGGATTAAGCGTAATTTCCTGAGTCGGAATAGGAAGAAGGTAGTCGCGGTCAGGCTTGAACCCATAGCCCTGCGGCAGCGATTCCTGATATGGCTCGAGGAAACCGTTGTCATCAACAAACGGATAGAAGCCTGTGAATGAATCTTCCAGATCAGATCCATAGTATTTCATTCCTTTCGGACGAGTTTCTGCAAACAGAGAATGAGCGCGCCATCTCATCAAATCATCAAATCGTAGATTTTCAAAGGCCAATTCCACCCGGCGCTCACGACGTACTTCATAAATAAGGTCTGATACACCAAGTGTATTTTTTGGGTCTGATGGAACATTGCTAACACTCAGCGAGGCCATATCAACCCGGCTTCTGAGTTTGTTAATTGAGCGATCAGCGGCTGCCTGATCCAATTCGCCCAATTCAGCACAAGCCTCAGCGTAGTTCAGCAACACTTCAGCGTAGCGGAATATAACGGACGCTGTTGTCCCCATTCCTTCCTTATTCCTTTGTTGTTCCGGATTCGGATCAATCCCTTTATACAGCATAAAACCTGTTGTATTTCTATCAGAACCAGTCCGATTGATAAATGGGACAGTGAAAACTCTTTGGGTTGGATTTTCGGCGCCAACATTAGTCAGGATAGCACCCGGGAGCAAAATTGTCTGAGCCAATCGGGGGTCACGGTCAACAGCCATGGATGACATCGTAGAATAGTCAATACCCGAGGCAATTGTTCCGTCCTTCTTCAAATAGGATTCAACCAACGACAACGAAACACCGGTACCATCTCCACGCCATGGAAGCATGCGCTGCAGATCGTGTTTTAAGCCTTCCGAGATGTCATATTTCCGCCACATCATCACTTCAGGATTACCTGCCAGATTGGTTTGATTAAATAATTTCCAATAGGACACAGCCGGGTTTCCGGTATTATACAAGCTGTATTTTTTGCCATTGATAACCTCTTCCGCAGCATTTTTTGCCAGTCGCAGGAACTTTTCGCCATTTTGTCCTGCAACGCCATAAGGAGTCCCACTGTGATACTTCTCCCAGGTTCCCTCATACAAACAAATCCGGGATTTGATCAACAAGGCAATTTCCCTGTTTATTCTGAACTCTTTAGCCTCTCCTTTAGGTTTCAGCAATGCAATTGCTTTATCCATTGTTGCAACAATAGAATCAGCAACGATATTGCGTGGCAACCTGGCCTGAAACAATTCTTCATCGCGCGGCCCGTACACCCCACTCATCCATGGAAGGTCTCCGAAGTTTTTCAGCAATGTAAAATAGTAGTAGGCTTTAAAGAAATAGGCTTCTCCGACATAATGGTTGAGATCTGCTTGCACTCCCTTTGCAGTATGACAGTTCTCAAGAAAGTAATTTACATCACGGATTGATCCCCAACCCCATCCACCTCCGGTAGTCGGAAGAATGCCTGTTCCGTTTAATCTTGTGTTGGGTATCTCCGGCACCAGATTATCGCTATTATTTTCTCCGTAGAAAGATGCACTCCATCCTGAATGAACATA
>JAEUSS010000413.1 GCA_016788685.1 Prolixibacteraceae bacterium
AATAGTACTTCCGCCGGAATATACAGATCCATAAGAGTTATAATATTTCATATAATTGTAATAGTCACTCACATTTCCTGTTCCCAAACGATAAAATGAAGAAGCTCCGTTATCGCCATTCACACCGTAGCTTGTTCTCAGTTTTAAATAGGAAAGGAATGGCACTTTCTCGCTGAACCACGATTCGTTCGACATAACCCAGCCAATTCCGGCTGCGGGAAAGAAGCCCCAGCGATGCCCCGGCTTATACTGGCTCGACTGGTACATATTCAATGCCAGTTCAGCAAGAAAACGATTGTCGTAACTATACGATTCGGAAAGAGAAACCCCTCCTGTTTTAAATGGTAAGCCGGTTCCCATCAGAAGATAATTGCTGTAATTTCCGGTGAGCTTGCTTTGCAGATTGTGTTTTCCTGATTCGTAATCGTATCCCCACTCAAGACTTCCGTTCAAAAGTCGGTTTTGGCGGTTGTAAGCGGTTGCATTGGCTTGAGTTCCATCGGAAGTCAACTGAGTGTAATTGGCCGATGTTGGTTCAGTCGTATCATTCGGGTCCTGCCAGAAATAGTAAACTCCGAAGTTTTTACTCCGGTTCAATGCTTCGCGATACGATGAGTTATAGGAATACGTCCCTTTCATGTACATTCCTTCGAAGGCTCCGGTAAAACGCTGAGTCAGGATAACGTCGATATTTAAGTCTGATTTTGGATAAAGATAATAACCCGATTTTATGGTTTGCCCGTAAATATTGTTAATGTATTGCGGCGATCCGCCTAGTGTACTGTCTGGATTCATAACCGGATAAGCATTATGTGGGGTTCCATTCAATGCGCTGTAAATATTGCTTACACTTTTGCCGGTAGCTATCTCGCGAAACATTTGTCCGAAGAAATTAGTTTGAAGTGTGGTTGTCGGACTTAGCTCGATATCCAGATTCGTCCGCAACGAAAACTTCTTGTAGTTATTCGAAGTCGAATATGAGTTAATTGAATTGTCTTCTTTGATAAAACCTGCCTGATTGTAGTAATTTAAATCTACAAAATAGCGGGCATCCTTTGTTCCTCCTGTGAAATTTAACGAATACTGCTCAATCGGGGCAGATTCTTTCAGGATTAAATCCATCCAGTCAACATTTGGATGTGTGTAAGGCTTTTCGCCGGACCGGTACAGATCAAGATCCTGCTGTGAATATAATGCTGACAAGCCGTCATTGGCACGGGCTTCATTCAACAACATTCCGTATTGATAAGCATCCAGATGTTCCGGCCTGAAAATTTCTTTTGAATTGGCTCTCTGAACGGTAAATCCCACTTGCATTTTGGAAGTTTCTCCCCGCTTGGTTTTGATGTTCAGAATTCCGTTTCCGCTGGACATACCCAATTGCGATAAGCCTAAACCATCCTTCACAACAGATAACGACTCGATTTGACTAACCGGAATATTTGCATCAGAGCGCGGAATTCCGTCAACAAGAATTAAAGGGATGTGCCCTCTTAAGAAAATAAGCGACTGGCTGCTTGGTAAACCATTCTGAAAGAGAACGGTTAATCCGGGAAGAACTCCGTAGAACGAATTTTCCATTTGGAACGCGGGACGGTGAGATAAACGCTCACCTGTTACAAACGAACAC
>JAEUSS010000431.1 GCA_016788685.1 Prolixibacteraceae bacterium
ATTTTCACCGGAAAATCGGGCACGTTCAGTTCGGTTAACGTATCTTTTAATCGCTGAATGGCCAGGAATGCCTGAAAAAGATACTCGGCTTCCAGTTTTACCTGTTCATTTTCAGTGCTGTCCAATTTTCCTGAAAGTTCTTTCAGTACATCAAGAAAATAATCCAGAACGTTCATCCAGTTCTCCGGATAATAAAATATCTTTTTTAGAAATTGACTGAAATTAAGCTCCTTAGCTTCAATGTAAATTTTGTTTTTTTTATGAATTCCGGCAACAAACGATTTGATTTCAGGGCTGACAACAAACTGATGGTTCAGGAGAGCAACAACCGGTTTGTAATAAAACACTGCAGATTTAGACGATTTCCGGATATTCTTTTGCAAAGCGATAAGCTGCGAAATAAAACCGTAAACAGGCGTGTTCACAAACGGATACCCCATCGTGATGTTAATGTCTTTGAAACTGTTCCCAACCGACGAAATTACCGGGATCAACAGGTTTTCGTCAGCCAGGACAAAGGCTGTATTATCAAACCGGTTTGTTAACCTGAAATTTTTCAATACCTGCGGAAGATTAATTGCCTGCGCCTGAGTGATGTTTCCGGGAACCGAAACCATTGTTATTTTGCGCTTTCCTGCCGGCATTTGATTTTCCGGGGCAAAACTTTTGGGAGCCGGAAACTGAATCATGTTTGTCCGCAAGAAACGTCCGGCTTCATTTTCTGCGTCTTTCAGATAAAAGTCGTCATAATCCCAAAAGAACAACGCTTTCTGTTGGTTTTCGAGTTTTCTGAACAGTGCCTTTTCGCAATTATTCAAAGCATTAAAACCAATAAAAACATACTTTTTAGCTTTCAGACCAGGCAACAATCCGGTGAAGTTTTCAGTTACTTCACGGTAAATCATCCCTGAATAAGCAATGTTGTTCTGTTTCAGCACTTCGCGAAACCGATGGTAAATGGCTGCCAGTTTTACCCAGACACCAATGAATTTTTCCTTATTAAATGAATGCGGAACTTTATCCAGGTTTCCCCAAAACTCGTCGATAGCTCTTTTTTGTTCTTCGCTCAGGTAATCGAATTGATTTTCAAGGTCTTTTAAATCCGAGATATTCCGGAACAGGTCATCGGCATTCAGCAAATACTTATCGACGTCATCAAAATCAGCCAGCAATATTTCTCCCCAGAAGAAAAATTCATCGAGTGATTCCTTATGCCCGGTTTCTTTGGCATAAACTTCCTGAAGTTTCAAAACCAGCGAAACCGGATCAGCATGCTGCAACCCGGTCAACGAAGAAATTAGCTCGCTGATGGTAATAATTTCGGGCGAAAGCATGGGCTTGTCAATCAGCTCATTCAGGTAGGATGTAAAAAAAACTCCCGCCCTTCTGCCCGGAAAAACCAGGCAATATTCGCTCAAATCTTCACGATGATTGGTGTAGAGATAAAAGGCAACTTGCTTCAAAAAGGGATTCATGCAAACATATTTTGGTGCAAACACTGCTTAAAGATAGAACTAATTTTTTTTCCGTTCGGGAACTAAAAAACAGGACAATTAATAATCCGGTCATTTTTAGTAACTTGGACTAAGTTTTTTTTGACTGGCATTGAACGATTTCAGCTCCGGAAGAGCAGCCGTAATGGACGGAAATAAATTTTGTTATTGAAACGGTACACAATTTGCTTGACAGGGATCATCAGATTCAGCCGGCAACAGGAAATATACCCGGCATTCAGGATTGACAATTATTTTGTGTCTCTCTAAGCAACCAAACTGATGCTAGT
>JAEUSS010000435.1 GCA_016788685.1 Prolixibacteraceae bacterium
GACGTGGTTTTGCCTGGCTCGATACCGGAACCCACGAAAGTTTAATGCAGGCTTCAAATTTTATTCACACCATTGAAGAGCGTCAGGGACTGAAGGTTTCCTGTATTGAAGAAATTGCTTTCCTGAAGGGGTATATTTCTAAAGAACAATTGCTTCGCCTGGCCGAACCGCTTAAAAAGAACCAATATGGCGAGTATCTGATCAATCTTGCCAATCGGAAAGTATTGTCGTTTTAACAACTAATATTAAGAATGAAGATAATTGAAACACCGATTCCGGGACTGCTGATTATTGAACCCCGGGTTTTTGCTGATGAGAGAGGGTATTTTTTTGAGAGTTTCAGCGAGACCAAATTTGAAAAAGAAGGATTGGTTTCCGGATTTGTGCAGGATAATGAATCGAAGTCTAGTTACGGAGTTATCCGGGGATTGCATTATCAGCTTGCGCCGTATGCGCAAACCAAGCTGATCCGTGTAGTTCGCGGGACTGTTTATGATGTTGCAGTTGATCTGCGTGAAGGTTCTCCGACATTCGGACAATGGCATGGTGTGATTGTAAGTGACAGTAACAAAATACAATATTATATTCCGAAGGGATTTGCTCACGGGTTTTCGGTGTTGAGCGAATATGCCATATTCTCCTATAAATGCGATGCGTTCTATAATCCTGCATCGGAGCGGGGGATTAGGTTTGATGATCCGGCACTGAATATTGACTGGAGGCTGCCTGCAGAATTAGCGGTTATCTCAGATAAGGACAAAGTTCATCCGTTTTTGGCTGATGCCGAGATGAATTTTAAATTCGAAAAATAATGATTAAAATACTTGTTACAGGCGCTAACGGGCAGTTGGGATCGGAAATCGGCAAAATTTCCGGAGAATTTCCTGACGTGGAGTTTGCCTTTACCGATGTGGCCGAGCTCGATATTACTAATCCTGAAAACGTTGCCGCTTTTCTCTCTGGTTTTCGACCGGATTTTATAGTGAATTGTGCGGCTTACACAGCGGTTGATAAGGCCGAAACTGATATTTCAACTGCAACGTTACTCAACGCGACCGCGGTTGGTATCCTAGCTCAGCAATCAGCAAAAGTTGGTTGTAAGATGATTCATATTTCAACCGATTATGTATTTGACGGAAACGGGCCAAGGCCTTACCGGGAAGACGACGAGGTTGATCCGCAGTCGGTTTATGGCAAAACTAAGCTGGAAGGGGAACTGTTATGCCAAAAGTATAATCCTGAAAGCCTGATCATCCGGACGTCCTGGCTGTATTCGGCTTTTGGCAGTAATTTTGTCAAAACGATGGTACGTCTGGGAGCTGAACGGTCAGAGCTGGGCGTAATCGCCGATCAGATTGGCACGCCGACCAATGCGGCGGATTTAGCCCGGGCTATTCTGTCTGTAATTTCATCGGTAGCTTCCGGAGAAACCAGATTTACTCCCGGTGTATATCACTATTCGAATGAAGGTGTGGCCAGCTGGTACGATTTTACCAAGGCTATTTTCGACATCACCGGAACGAAGTGTACGGTGAAGCCGATTGCGACCGAAGATTATCCATCGCCGGTCAAAAGGCCGCCGTACAGCGTCATGAATAAATCGAAAATTAAACTTATTTTTGGACTTCAGATCCCTCACTGGAGGGATAGTCTGACCGAATATTTTCAGAAAAAACAATAACAATATGGCAACAAATCAGGAAGTTTTAGAAAACGTGAAACTGAAAGCCGCTGAATGGCTGACCGATGTTTATGATGAAACAACCAAAGCGGAAGTTCGCCGGATGCTCAGCAATGACGATCCGACCGAGCTGATTGATTCGTTCTACCGCGATCTGGAGTTTGGCACCGGCGGATTACGTGGAATCATGGGTGCCGGAACCAACCGCATGAATATTTATACGGTGGGTGCTGCAACGCAGGGCTTAAGTAATTATCTGAAAAAAGAATTCGCAAATCTTCCTGAA
>JAEUSS010000500.1 GCA_016788685.1 Prolixibacteraceae bacterium
CGTGCAATCCGGAAGATTTACAGAAAACCGACGAAATTGCCCTTCAGGTGTTAAACGAAATTGCACGCAGTGCGCCTCCGGAAATTAAAAACCAGCTGAACGACAACATTCACTGGATTGCCGAAGCCGGAAAAAACCAGATGGTGGTAGGCTCGCAGGCCCGCATCCTTTACGCCGACTGTGAGGGACGCACCAAAATTGCGGCCGCCTTTAACCGGGCAATCCGCGACGGAATCATCAGCGCCCCGATTGTGCTGGGACGCGACCATCACGATGTTTCGGGCACCGATTCACCGTTTCGCGAAACGTCGAACATTTACGACGGATCAGCCTTTACGGCCGACATGGCCATCCACAATGTCATTGGCGATTCGTTTCGCGGCGCCACCTGGGTTTCCATCCACAACGGCGGTGGCGTAGGCTGGGGCGAAGTAATTAACGGCGGCTTTGGCATGACCCTCGATGGCTCTGAGGATGCCGACCGGCGATTGACGCAAATGCTTCACTGGGACGTGAACAACGGCATTGCACGCCGCAGCTGGGCCCGCAACGAACCGGCTATCTTCGCCATCAAACGCGCCATGCAGGAAAATCCGAACCTGGTGGTCACGATTCCGAACCTGACAGATGAAAAGCTGATCGACAGCTTGTTTGAATAGAATATGTTTTGCATGATGTGATTTTGCCGACTGTTGGCGAGGTAATATGTTGCGGCGAAATTTCTAATGTTTGTTAACGGATTCAATTTTCAGGAAGATCTGCTTTCCGGAGACTTGTATTTTTGGTTTATTTATACTGAATTAGGAATCTGGCTAAATGCAATGAGTAAAACATGTATTCTTTTCTGTAAATGTGGCGGAAGTGTAATAACTCCGGAGAAATCGGAACAAATCAAATTGCTGCTCGGATCGCTGGCGGCCGATTTATATCAGCTCGACGATTTTTGTGGAATTGTGTTGAACCGCAAGGATTTTATCCGGGAAATCGACCGGAAGTATGAGCAAAAGATTATGGTGGCCTGCTATCCGCGGGCAATCCGGAATTTGCTGGAACAAAACGATCTGGCACTTTCAGGGTTGGAGGTGCTGAATTTCAGGGAACTTTCAGTTCAGGAAATTGAATCAAAACTCCGGAATGATTTTGCGCTTACTGATGGAAAAACTCGGGGAATGACAGTAGAAAGCGGGCTGGACGTTCCGGCCTGGTATCCGGTGATCGATCAGCCGCTTTGCATCGATTGCGGAAAATGCTTTAAGTTTTGCTTGTTTGGCGTGTACACCTTTGGCGGAAAACAGCTGAAAGTGGTAAATCCGCTGGCCTGTAAAAATAACTGTCCGGCCTGCGGGAGAAACTGTCCGACTTCGGCCATTATTTTTCCGCGCCTGAAGGAAAACGGCGTTCTGGCTGGTGCCGAGCCGGGAATCGAATCACGGACAAAAGAAGTGGTTGCAGACAGCAACCTGATTGCAACACTCAATCAGCGGTCGGCATTACGGCGGAATATTTTCAGAACCGGCTTGCTCGAACAGGCTGAGGCCGAACGTAAAAAAGCACTGGAAGAATTGAAAAACCTGAATAAAGAATCTCAGAATTGAACGGATCGCTGAGGTTGAATAATTGCTAAACTAAACAGGTCGGGACTTGTCCTGATCCACACCAAAATGAAATGGGGTTATTAAAAAACATACTGATCAGGGCTGACAAACGATGTTTGTACAAGTTCGTTGTTAACATGGGCATCAAAGGTGCCATGTCGTTTGCCCGGTTTCAGAAACGGCAGAAGAAAGGCGAATTTTTTCCGGCCTTTAATTTTATTTCGGTTACCGACGATTGCAACCTGAATTGTCAGGGATGCTGGGTGATGGGAAAGGAGAAAAACAGTCGCTTAAAACCCGGGCAGGTTGACCGGATCATCGGTGAAACAAAAAAGGCGGGCTCGTATTTCTTCGGAATTTTGGGTGGCGAACCGCTGTTGTACAAGCCTCTTCCGGAGCTGTTCAAAAAACATTCGGATTGTTATTTTCAGCTGTTTACCAACGGAACGCTTATTACTCCGGAAGTGGCGGAAACACTTCGCAAGTGTGCCAATGTCACTCCGCTGATCAGCTTTGAAGGAGACGAAGAAGTGGCCGACGTGCGTCGTGGCGGAAAGAATGTGTTTCAGTCGGCTAACCGTGGCATCGAAAATTGCATCCATGCCGGACTGATTACCGGAGTGGCCATCAGTGTTTGCAAGTCGAACCTCGAAATGGCGATGTCGCACGAATTTATTCAATCGCTGATTGACAAAGGAGTGGCTTATTTGTGGTACTACATTTACCGCCCGGTTGGTGAGCGCCCGAATTATGAGCTGGCGCTGAGTTCAGATGAAATCCGCCAGCTTCGTCAGCACATGGTTGACGCCCGGATGAAATACAGCTTGGCCATTATCGATACCTACTGGGATGCCGATGGAAATGGCATGTGTCCGGCAGCTGAAGGGCTGAGCCACCACATCAATGCATCAGGTTTCGTTGAGCCGTGCCCGGTCATTCAGTTTGCAGCCGATCATGTGGACGAGAAACCGCTGGATCGTTTGTATGCCGAATCCGGATTCCTCCGTGATTTCAGAACTCAGATTCAGCAAAAGACCAAAGGGTGTGTGGTGATGGAAGACTCGCGCTGGCTGGCTGATTTTGTGGAGAAACATCAGGCCAAAAATACTTCCGGAAGAAAAAACGAGCCGGAACGTTTGCGGTTGGCTCCCGAAACCAACAGCCATGGTTCATGTGACGTGATTCCGGAGAAAAGCCGGATTTACCGCTTTGCCAAACGGCGGGCCTTTTTCGGTTTGGGAGCCTACGGCTGATTTACGATTAGACGATTTACTATTTGGAGAAAAATAAATGGTAAATCGTAAATAGATAAATAGTAAATAATTTGAAGGTTAAAGAAAATACATTGGTTGTTCCGGAGCAGGCATTGACGCGAAACCGGTTGAGGAAAGCGGCCCGCGAACTGGTTGCCGAAAGGGGAATTTTACCACCGGTAAGCTTTGCTCAGATTAGCCGGATGGCTGACGAGGTTATTGCTGTAACCGGTTCGGACGGCCAGTTTACTGAATTTGCCATGGTGGTTTGCGGCAACGAAATCTGGCGTCCGGTTGTGGCGGCCACTCCCTATAACCGCCGGCTGTTGCTTTTGCCTCAATGCCTGAAGAACAACAGTTCCTGCCATGCCGAGATTGATCAGCTTGGTTTGATCTGTGCCGGCTGTCAGAGCTGCCAGATAGATTCGATCCTGCAAAAGGCCGAGGAACTGGGCTATGCTACTTTGGTGGCCGAAGGGACCACCGTTGCCGTGAGCCTGGTTCAGGAAGGCACGGTTGACGCGGTGATTGGCGTCAGTTGCATGTCGGTGCTTCAGAAATCATTCGAGCCGGTTTCGCGCGCTGCCGTTCCGGTAATCGGGATTCCGTTGTTGTTCGAGGGCTGTGCGGAGACCGATGTGGATAACCGCTGGCTGAACGACGAGCTGACCGCTTTTCAGGAAAATGAGCGGTTTCGTACGGTTTCTGTTTCGGCCCTGAAGGAAAAAGTCCGGCTCTTCTTTTCCGAAGAAAAACTTGCCGAAGTTTTTGGTTCAGCCAACGACCGCACCTGCCAGCTGGCTATTCAGTCGATGCTTACCGGGGGACAGCGTATCCGGCCCTTGCTGACTGCTTTGGCGTATTCGGCCTATTCCGGAACAGTGTCTGAGGAGTTGATGACTTCCCTCTCCATCGTGGTGGAATGTTTTCACAAGGCTTCGCTCATTCACGATGATGTGGAAGACGACGACGATTTTCGCTACGACACCGAAACCATTCATAAACAAAATGGCATTCCGGTTGCCATCAATACCGGCGATTTCCTGTTAGGAAAAGGCTACGAACTGCTCGGAAACCTGCCGCTCGATCCGGCCAGGCTGGCTGCCTGCTATCAGCTGGTTGCCGCCGGACATGTCGCTTTGTCGCTGGGACAGGGTGCCGATCTGTTGGCCAGTTCGCACCAAACGATTCTTCCGGTTGACCAGCAGCTCGAAATCTTTGAGCGGAAGACTGGTTCTGCCATTCGGGTGGCCTTGCTGTTGGGCGCCGTTGCGGCTGATGCTCCGGAAGCTGATCTGGCGACCCTGAAAATATTTTCGGGATACTTCGGAATGGCCTACCAGATCAAAGACGATCTGGATGAATTCCGTGAAGCCGGCGAACATACCCAGCCCGCCGATTATCCGCTGCTGCTTTCCCTTCTGGCGCAGGAGTCGGATGAGTCACTGTCGGCAAATCTTCGGTTGATGTATGCCGGGAATAACCGGAGCCGGATTCCGGAGCTGATACGCGAAAAGGAAACCGACCTGAAAGCGGAGCAACTTCTGCATGAATATACCGACAAAGCTTACCGCGAACTCGATAAACTGGAGAACCTGAAAATGAAACTGAGTTTATACACGGTGCTGGGGAAAATTTTCTGATCTTTAATTCGTGGCTCAATCCTCTGCTCATATTCCTTTTTACAGGCAAATGATTGCTTTGCCCGGCCATGCCCTCGACTTGCTCGACGGACAGGGCAGGGAAGACGTTTCCCGATTTTTGATCAGCCAGCAAAATGCCGATGGCGGATTCCGCGATCGGGGAGGACGATCGGATTTGTATTATTCGCTGTTTGGCGGACTGATACTTGGAGCGAAGGGTAAAGAACCCGGAGAACCGCTCCCTGAGCGCGAAGCAGTCGAAGGGAGAATTGCAACTCCGGACTTAAAATTGAAACAATTCGTCGCTCGGCAGGCGGCTTCGGAAGTTCCCGGATTCATTGAACGATGCTGCCTGGTTTTGCTTCAGAAAGAATTAAACGCCGGGCGGACTTCGCGAATCAGATCCTTTTTCTGGTTGGCCAAGTCATTCCTGAAAGAGCGGTATTCCATCAATCTGTCGTACCGGAGTTTTGTGCTGTTCCTGACCCTGGATGCCGTTTTGCCCTTTCGCGGATTGCTGAAGTTGGGTGCGGGCACGATGCTGAAACGAACAACGGTCGATCAGCATTCGCCCTGTTCGGAAGTGGCGGCGCGCCTGTTTCTGCTGAAAATGGAGAGCCGGGACACCTCGGCTGAGGAGGATTTGTTGCGGTCGTTTGCCTGCGGATCGGGAGGCTTTAAAGCTTTTCAGCACCTTCAGCAAGCCGACATGCTCTCGACTGCTGTCGCCCTGTTCGCCCTTCGTTTTGCCGGATGCGATTTGCGTTTGCTCAAGCCCGGCTGCCTCGGGTTTATTCAGGAAAACTATTCGGAGGGTGCCTTTTTGTCGGGCGATGGCGATCCGACCAGGGATGTGGAATATACCTTTTACGGGCTGCTGGCGCTGGGCGTGCTGGCCGAGTGATCGTAGCCTGATCCGATGACTGGGGTTCATCGGATCAGTAGCAAGCCAAAGTGAAGCTGAAACGCTTGCCCACGACTGTAGTTAGGGCATTATTTTGTCGTCGATGTGATGGAATTCTGCCGGTTATCCCCAATGGATAAAACGATGATTTCCGTTGCGGTGACCTGGTAAATGATGTGGTAGTTTCGAAGTATTTTTACTCTTACATTCTCTTTATTGGTAGGCTTGCCGATTGAAGGGAATTTGCCGATCAGTCTCAGCGAATCTTTTATCAGTTCATCCAATTTTCGGCTGTAGGTTGGTGTTTGATTTCGATTATTCCAGAAGCTTAATATTTCTTTTCGTTCCTGCTGGGCTCGTTTAGTCCAGATTATTTGCCTAGCCATTCTTCAATGTCTTTGTCAGCTTGTTCTTCCGTTAAAAATTCACCGTTTTTGTATTGAAGTTGCCCTTCTTCCACCGCTTTTATCTGTTCTTCTGAAAGTTCATAGATACTAATGTCTGCTTCTTCGTTAGCAATTAACCGGAACATTTCTTCCAACAACTCGTTGTTTTCTGACTGATCAATTTTGTGGATCAATCTTTTTTTTAATTCTTTAGCTGTCATGTGATTTCGTTTTTACAAACTTACAAAATTAGTTTATACGATTCCATTACCCGAAATTGCCTTTTCTGTTGCAACGGCGATGTGGAATATACTTTTTACGGGCTACTGGCGCTGGGAACGATTCAGTAAATTAGTATTGATTTTAATGAGAAGTTGCTCAATTCAATTATTGGAGAAGTTTTTAAAAATTATTACTATCCATTAATTTAAAGAAGTCTGCTTTATTTATTCCAATTCTTGTAAGCACCTGATCTAATTGCTTCAAGAGCTGTTCTGATTCTTTCTCTATAGATGTATTTTGTTGGTAGATCCCTGAGTAAGGCCATTGCATTATTGAACTTTTCAACCTCACGGGAAAATTCTCCATGTTTTCCAAAGTTTCCTTTTTCAAATTCTCTAATAATTCGCTTATTTCTTGCCTCAAAGTCAAGTTTGCTTGTTCTTCTATCTTCGTCAAGTCTTTCTGATAATTCGATTTCTTCAATTCTAAATTTTTCCGGTGAATTTCTGAGATTTTCTTCAATTCTTGCGAGACTTTCTCCTGCTCTTGTTGAATCTCGTTCAATGTTTTTGAATAACTCTCTTTTTCTATTTTCAAATCTTCGCTCAATTTGTTCTCTAGTTGATCCAAAATTTCTTTCTTTTTGCTCCAACTCTCTCTGCTCTTCATTAATTGCTCTAATAGCAATTTCTTCGTTTTCAATTGTTCTGTCAAGATATTCCTCTTTTCCTCCAAGTAAGAGTTCTGCATCTCGATAGGATTCTGTATCGCATTCAATTTTTTCTCTCTTTGTATTATATCGTTTTTCCAGAGATCTAACGTTTTCTTGAAATTTACGTTCTTCTTGTTCAACTCGCTTTTTCTCTGATTCAAAGCTTGCAGTTTCATTTGTAAGCTTTTCCGCAATTTCAGTTCTTCTATCCTCGCATATTCTGTTCCATTTGTCTCTATGTCCCTTTGTACTTTCCTCAATTCTTGATATTTCTGATCTAAAATCTCGTTCAATTTGAGTGTAGTATTCTGCTCCCAAACATTTTTTAATAGTTGATATGAGGTTTCCAATTTGCGCTGCTCTGCACTTGTAAGATTCCTCAAAAAGTCTTCTTTGGATTTCATCAATAGGTGGTATTCCCTCTGTACTTGATTTGGAAATTGGTATGTATGGAGTGATTTCTTGCTCATAATTGTATATCCATTTTGTGTGGTTAGTACTGTTTAAAGCTTTACCTATTGCCTCTGGTGAATCTTTGGGGATGGTTATCTCAATAGTGTCAATCCCTAATCTACTTAGTTTTATTTTTTTTTCTTCAGAAACCTTGTGTGTTGCCACCAGCTCAATAAATAATATTGGATTCTGATTTTTATCAAAGAAAGTGACATCTGGCTTAAGCAAAAGATACTTACTCGATGACTCATCATTCTTCCCATAAGAAATTCTGCCATTTTCGTCTTCATAGAAGTATCTTTCAATTCCGACAGAATATGCTTCGACAACTTTTGCTTCAGAAATCAAATTAGGCCAGCCTTCAACTCCTTTAGGAGGATATTTATAAACGGCAGGAACCTTTATGCTTTTGTTAATCTGAAGTATTTCTTTGGCTAATTTATGGCGATATGTTTCATCCGAATAAGTACATTTTTTCCCATCCCTTAATGCTTTTACATCATGCCTAAAGTATGGTCGAATGTTAGGATGCTTAGGCTTTACAGCTTGCATTTCTCTTTTACATCCCATGCAAAAGTATCCTTTCCGTCCTCTTTCAACATTACCAATAAAAACTTCCTCATCTTGGAGATTTAGAGCGTAAACATTATCGATATGATTTTCTTCCATAAATTAGCTAGACCAATTACTGTCGTTGGATGTAAATTTAAGTAAAATTACGTGATTATGATAGGGATTCTACTGTCTGTAAAATACGCAATATTTGTGTGCCTTAACTAATGCTTTTCATACAAAAGACATGTCTCTTGCGAATAAAAATATCCAAGCCAAGACTTCGAATTTACCACTCCTTTGCTTCAATAGCGCAATGCTACCGATTATTAGGAGGGGCGGCTTTCATCCTGGGCAACTGATCGGATGACTGGAGATCAGTAGCGAGCCAAATTGAAGATGAAACGGTCAACCACACCTGTAGTTTGGGCCAAAATTGAAAAAGGAGCTCAACCACACCTGTAGATTGGGTGAAATTGAAAAAAGGAGCTCAACTACACCTGTAGTTTGGCTCAAAATAAAAAAAGGAAGTCAACCACACCTGTAGTTAGTCCCAAAATGAAAAAAGGAAGCCAACCACACCTGTAGTTTTGTCCAAATTGGAAAAAGGAAGCCAACCACACCTGTAGTTTGTTCCAAAATAAAAAAAGGAAGCCAACCACACCTGTAGTTTTGTCCAAAAAGAAAAAAGGAGGTCGGCCACACCTGTGGTTGGGTTCAAAAAATGAAATACAGATCGGCCACACCGGCGTAAACTTCAAAAATAGTTCCGTTGGGACTGGCAGATCCGTCTGTTTCCGAGAACCTTATTTCTCGGGGTCTTATTGCTTTCGTGAACGGATGTGTATGGGCAAAAATCTTCCATCTTTATTATCTTGCAGCTCAAATTGAAGTCCACATGAACGAATCTACAGAACACCTCGCCTCCCAACTCTCCGAGCTTACCACGCTGTTGCTTCAAAAGCGCAATGCTGCCGGTTATTGGGAGGGGCGGCTTTCATCGAGCGCGCTGGGGGTGGCGGTGGCCATTGCAGCGCTGCATTTTCACGATGCGGCTGAAAACGCTTCCGAAATTTCTTCCGGATTAACCTGGCTGGATGCGCATGTCAATACCGATGGCGGATTTGGCGATTCGCCGGCCAGTGTGAGCAATGTGAGCACCAGCTTGCTTTGTTACGCGGCGGTAAAGGTGTGCAACCCGCAGGCCAATCTGCTCCCGAAAATTGGGGGCTATCTGCGTTCGCAGCACATCGACGTCCATTCGGAGCAACTGATTCCGGCGATACTCGATTTTTACCAGACCGACCGCACGTTTTCGGTGCCCATCCTGACCATGTGTGCCCTGTGCGGCGTTCCCGGCAAAGAAGCGTTCGATTCCATTCCGCAATTGCCCTTCGAGTTGTCGTTGTTGCCCCGCAACTTCTACCGCATGCTCAACCTGAGTGTGGTGAGTTACGCCATTCCGGCGCTGGTGGCGGTGGGCATTGCAATTTTCAGGTTTAAGCAGCGGAAAAACCCGCTGATGCGGCTGGTGCGCGAAGCTTCGGTGAACCGCTCGCTGGCTTTGCTCCGGAAGATTCAGCCGGAAAGTGGCGGCTACCTCGAAGCCATTCCTCTGACGGCTTTTGTTTGCCTCTGCCTGATCGGATCGGGCTACCGCAAGCTCGACGTGGTGCGCGACGGAATGAATTTCCTGAAACGTACCCAGCGCGAAGACGGCAGCTGGCCCATCGACATCGATTTGTCGACCTGGGTGACTACGCTCGCAGTGAAAGCGGTGAAAAATATTCCGGAGGTATTGACAACGACCGACCGGCAGCAACTGACCGGGCATTTGCTGGGCATTCAGAATAAACAGGTTCATCCGTTTAACGGGACGCAACCGGGTGGCTGGGGCTGGACCTCGTACCCGGGGTCGGTGCCCGACGGCGACGATACGCCCGGAACAATCCTGGCGCTGCTGGCCCTGAATCCGGAAAATCCGGAGCCGGTACGCAAACCGGTTGTCGCGGCCTGCAACTGGCTGCTGCAATTGCAGAACAACGACGGCGGATTTCCAACCTTTTCGCGCGGATGGGGCAAGCTGCCGTTCGACCAGAGTTGTTCCGACCTGAGCGGGCACGCGGTTCTGGCTCTGGCGAAAGCCACCCAGGCTTTTGGCGATTCGCTGAGCCGCAAACAACATTCCGGAATTAAAAAAGCGTGGGTGAAGGCGCTGATTTACCTGAAAAAGCAACAGCACCCGACGGGTTACTGGCTGCCGCTGTGGTTTGGCAACCAACATACTTCAGATCATACGAACCCGGTATACGGCACGGCGCGGGTTACGGCTTACCTGAATGAAACGCTGAACACCGGCTTCGGAAAAGAATACGAGGTAATCCTGAAACTGATGATCGGGCAGGGGTGCAAATTCCTGGCTTCGGTTCAGAATGAGGATGGCAGCTGGGGTGGCGCGAAGGGAGTGCCGGGAAGCATCGAAGAAACTTCGCTGGCGGTGACGGCCCTGGTCCGGAATGGTTTTCAGGCCGAATGTGCTTCCGGAATCAACTGGCTGACTGCCAAACTAAAATCCGACGGGTTGGTGGCTTCGCCCATCGGCCTGTATTTCGCCTCACTGTGGTACGACGAAGAAATGTATCCGCTGACCGCCTGCCTGGAATGCCTGGCTACGATTAACGATTTGTGATTAACGGTCAACGATTTCAGGAGATCTTTTACTTCGTTAATCTATAATCTGAATCTATTTCATAATCACCGCCGGACTGACCTTTATTTCCATCAGGTATCCTTTGCAAACGCCTTTCACGGTCAGCTCGCGGCCAATGGTCAGCTCCTGAAGGACGGGCTGGTTTGCAGCGGCCCAGCTGCTGTCGAGCTGGCAGCTGATTCCTTCCATTTCGTTTTCCAGGATCAGCAGGTGGGTTCCGTCCTGAAGTGTCGAGTAGGCTGCCAGTTTGCCCTTTATCTCGAGTACTTTTTCGCTGTATTTGGCTGCTGCCGCCGCCTCATCGTCCAGAAATGCGGAAAGCAGCGCGGCCGCTTCCACCCGGAAGTCGGTCTGGGCCCGGCTCACATCGGCATGAGGTTTGAAAAACATCTTCAGACCAATTCCTGCTCCAAGAACTACCAGAAAAAGAATGATCAGGATGATATATTTTGTTTTCATATTTAAAAAGTGAGTGAGTTACTGCCCGAAAGGCTGGTAGCTGGCTTTTACGGTAACTTCCATTTCTTTCCCGATTTTGTCGCGCACCAGCGCCGGAATGCCGATTCCGTAATCTTCAGGCACCACTTTGAATTTTGAATTTCCGGTGAGTTTGCCGTTTTCGAGGCCGAGCGTTGCCGGAACGGTGATGGTCTTTTCGACCCCATGCACCGTCAGCTGGCCGGTAATTTGAATATTGGCGACCGGCGCTTTCAGCATCTCTTTATTAAACCCGACGATTTTTCCGTTGAATTTGGCTTTCGGGAACTTGGTGCTTTCCATGTAGTTTTCGTTAAAGTGCTCTTCCATCAGCGCCCGTTTGAAATGGAAGGTGGTCATAATCGCCTGAAACGCGATTTCACCTGTTTCGCCGTTGAGGATGGTTACTGCCTCGTTGCTTTCGCCCAGGATGTCTTCCATGGGGGTGGAGGAGAAGAATGAAATGTAGGCGTTTTTCGAGATGAATTTACCTTGTGCAAATGCTCCGGCTGTTGCAAGCAGGAAGATCGCGATAATTAAATTTTTGAACATGGCTTCGGTGTTTGATGAAGTTAAAAAGCGAAAACTCTGGAAATGTTGAATCCGAGGTGGATGTCGCCGTTGCCCCATTTGCCGGTGGTTTGCGGGATGAACGATGCTTCGCGCATGCCCAGCGAATTGGTCAGCATGATCTGGAAGACGTGTCCTCCGGTTTCGATGTCGACTCCCAGCGAACAGGCATTGTAGTACCTTGTTTCCAGGAACTTTGCGTTCGGATTGTAGGTGTAATAATATTCGGCGTTGAGTGAGAGTCGTTTGGTCAGTTTGTAGCGGGCTCCGGCTCCCAGCGCAAAGATGTCGTTCTGGTCGAGTTCGGTTTTTACCAGGTTGCGGTGGATGTAGGTAGGCGTAAGCTGAGCCGACAGGTTTTCGGTGAACTTACGGGCAATCAGCAGTTGGCTGACATAGGCCAGACGTGAAGAAAAGTAGTTGGTTGTCCCTTCCGGACGCTCCGGAAATTTCAGGGTGTTCAGTTCAACAGAGGTGAAATAACTTAAATGGATGGGCATGGAGCTTGCTCCTGAAGACTGGCGCAAAATACGGAATTTCGCAAACGCATCGTAGGTTTTATTGAAGCTGCCACGGCCGGCACCCAGCATCAGCCAATCTTTTACGCCGTATTCGAGGCTGAAATGAATGGTCGACTGATCGAGTCCCCACAACCCGTAAGCTCCGTTATTGAGCGTGCCAAACCGGTGGGAAATGCGGAACTCCAGTTGCTTTTGTTTCATCTGTTCGATGGAATGCCCGTTGATGATGCGTGTTGATTTGAAAGTCGCGGTGGCATAGTCAACGGTTGGTTTGGACTCTGCATCGAGTAAAGCGTCAAGGTCCTGGCTTTTTACGTTTCCGGAGAAAAGCGCCAGGCATAATCCGGTGAAAATAACTAATCGTTTTTTCATTGATCCGAAGTTTAGTTGTTGGGAGTATTGTTGTCAATCCATTTTTGCAGCTGGCTGATTTCGCAGTCGGTCAGTTTCCCTCCGCCTTTGGGCATGGCCGAAAATCCTCCGGCATGCTTTACCGAGCCCATTAGTTTCCCGTTTTTAACCTGAACCAGCACGTCCGAATAGTTCTGGAGTCTGATTCCGTCGCCCGAGCTTGCCGCATTGGAGTTGGAATGGCAGGTGTAGCAGGAAGCCTGGAGAATCGGGCTCACTGTTCCGGAAAACGTAACATCGGTCAGGTTGCAGCCTGTCGAAATCTGGGGATAGAGTTTTTCTTCGGTGTCGTAGTAGCAGCCTGTCGTTGTTGCAACAAACAGGATGAGCAGAAGGGCATGTAATCGTTTCATCGTTGCCGGTTTATGGTTGGGTATTGAAGGATGTGTTGCAGGTTGTTTCTTTGGCGCCCTGTTCAATCCACTGGCGGATGATGATGCGCTTGTTCATCGGAAGGGCATTGCCCGGAGGCATCAGTTCAGTGGTGCTGGTGATAGCTTTGTAGGCTTTGCTTTTATCGGCATTACCCGGCGTAATGGCTTCCATGATGCTGGTGTAGTTTGAAAAATTGTAGTCTCCTTCGGAGTTGTTGGCATCATGGCAACCGCTGGTTGCACAACTGTTCATAAAGATAGGGAGCACCTCCTCGGTGAAGCATACCTGCGGCATCTGGTCAGCGGGGATACCTTCGTGCTGGCAGGAGTTTGCCATGAATAACACAGAACCTAGCAAGAGAATCAGCGAGGCTGATAAAAATCCGGATTTTGAAATTTTCATATCAGGAATTGTTAAATGAGATAATAACAATTGAAACAGAAAAATGGCAGACGGAAAGTCGGACTTTATCAAATTAAACGATATGAAAGGCCAACGATGTCCTGAAGTAACTGTATACTTATCAGTTTTATTGTGGAAACGATTAATAGAAAGGCATCATTTTAATGATCTCGTCTTCGGTGGTCAGGTATTCTTTCATCAGGTTAGCGGTGAGGCACGAATGTACGGGGATGATTTCAATCAGTTTTCCGGGGACGAAGTAATGGAGGTCGCGTGGTGTGATTTTGAGTATGCCATGTTCCTGCGAAAGCGCATGGAGGTAGTTTTTTTCATCCAGCAGGATGTTCTTGGTTCCGTCGTTTACAATGATCCGGCCGAAAAGTGGTTTGCCGTCGATGTTGATGATGGAGTCTTTGGCAAAATGGATGGCGCCCCCGTAAATAACCACCTCGTTTCGTGAGGGGTGTACGGCAATAACGGGGCAAATCATCCGCACGGCGATGTCGGTCAGTTTGCAAACGCCAAGTTTAAACTGCATCAGGTCGTAGAATACGAAGTTTCCCGGTCGTATCTCATCGACTCCGTCAAAGTTTTCGCAGAGGCTGCACGAAGGGGTGTCGCCCAGCGAGATCATCAGGTCGGGCCACTCTTCCTGATAGCGTAATTTCAGGGCTTTGAGTTTGAGCAGGGCATCAAAATGCCTGTTGAAAATGTCGTGGGTTGAGTTGGCCTGATAGGTATGGCCGGTGTGCGAAAGAAAACCCTTGAACTGCAGCAGGGGAGACTTTTGTATGCCTTCGAGCAGCTCGTCGATCAGCGAAACCTGAGAGGCATCAATTCCGGTGCGGTGGTAGCCGGTGTCAATTTTAATGAAAACTCCGGTATGCCAGTTAATTTTCTCCTGAAGGGCGGCAAGGCCTTCGGGGTTCTCAATCAGGACGTTAAGTTTGATACGTCCCGCCAACTCATTGATGTCCGGAATTTCAGGAATATTGACAGAGAAAGCGATGGTGATATCGTCCCATCCAAAATCAGCGAAGTAATTGGCCATGGTTAACGACGATACGGTAATGGCCGTTACTCCGGCCTCCCTGAACCATTCTCCTATTTCAGCCGATTGGTGCGTCTTAAAATGCGGGC
>JAEUSS010000448.1 GCA_016788685.1 Prolixibacteraceae bacterium
GCTTTTGATGTTATTTGGCTTCAAACTATTATAAGCCCAGTAAAACTTCTTCCGGAGTTCTTCCGCCGGTAAGCAGGCGCTCCGGGTTTTCAATCAGTTCTTTCACTTTTACAAGGAATCCGACCGAGTCTTTCCCGTCGATAATGCGGTGATCATACGATAATGCCACGTACATCATCGGGCGGATTACAACCTGTCCATTGACTGCCACCGGACGATCGACGATGTTGTGCATGCCCAGAATCGCCGATTGCGGCGGATTGATGATCGGTGTCGACATCAATGATCCGAATGTACCTCCGTTGGTAATGGTAAACGTGCCTCCTGTTAATTCCCCGATGGTAATTTTCTTCGTCCGGGCTTTTTCGGCCAGCACTTTCAGTTCAATTTCAATTTCGGCTATGGTTTTGCTTTCAGTATTCCGGATAATCGGAACCATCAGGCCTTTGGGAGTCTTCACAGCGATGCCTATATCAACAAACTCAGGCGAAATAATTTCTTCGCCGTCAATCTGCGAATTGATTGTCGGATGGTACTGCATAGCTTCGGCTGCAGCCTTTGAAAACAAGGACATAAACCCCAGTTTCAGTCCGTATTTCTCAACAAACTTATTCTGAAGTTTCGAACGCATTTCCATCACCCGGCTCATATCAATTTCGTTAAACGTAGTGAGCATAGCCGTTTCGTTTTTCACGGCAACCAAACGCTCACTCAGTTTACGGCGCAAAGAGGTCATTTTCTCGCTTTTCTCTGCACGCGAGTACAACTTCTTCTCCGGAACAGAGGCTTGATCTTCGGGCTTCGGGAGAGCCATCACAGCCTCAATATCTCCTTTCGAAATACGATGCAAGCCGTTTAGCACTTCCTCCATCGAAAGATGATAATCTTCCATCATTTTACGTGCTACCGAAGTTACTTTAACATTTGCAGCTTCCGGAGCAACTTTCTTTTCGGCTACAACAGACGTTTCGGCTACCTGAACATCTCCGCCACTAGGCCGGGCAAACAATTCAGAAGCAAGCGGCTCCTTCTCTTTGCTTTTCGCCGGAACAACAGCAGTATCTATTGTACAGGCAACAACGCCGACAGCAACACGCTCTCCTTCAGGAACAATTATTTTTATCTGCCCGCTTTCTGCGGCAGATAAAGTTAATGTTGCTTTATCCGATTCTATTTCGGCTACCTCCTGATCCTTTTCGACCAGATCTCCGTCGGCAACCAACCATTTTCCCAGTTCAACTTCAGTAATGGATTCGCCGGGTGTAGGCACTTTTATTTCGATTAACATACTTGGTTTTTTATTTGAGTTTATGCTAATACTCTTTCCTCAAAAACAGTATCCAGAATTCTTTTCAACCGTGTATTATGCTGATACATCAGTCCGCCTGCCGGGCTGGCACTTGCCGGGCGCGAAATCAACTTAAAGGGAACATCGGGCAAAAAACGTTTGATGTGTTGCCACGCCCCCATGTTGGACGGTTCATCCTGAACCCATAAAACTTCGGCGGCCGGATTTTTGGCAATAATCGACCGGATTTGCCCGTCAGGCAGCGGGAACAACTGTTCAACCCGTATAATCGCGATATTTAACAAGCCCTCTTCAGTCTGGCGTTTATGCAAGTCGTAATACAATTTTCCGAAGGTAAAGACCACCTTACTTATCTTTTCCGGGTGCGGTACTGCGTCCTCTATAATTTCCTGAAATGATCCTTCGGCCAGTTCGTCAACCGAAGAGGTTACCATCGGATGGCGCAACAGGCTTTTCGGCGTAAACACAACCAGCGGAATACGCACGTTCCAGTGCAACTGACGCCGCAGCAAATGGAACATGTTGGCCGGTGTTGTCGGAACAACAACCTGAATATTATTATCGGCTACAAGGTTTAAAAACCGCTCGATACGACCACTCGAATGTTCGGGTCCCTGACCTTCATAACCGTGCGGAAGGTACATGACCAATCCGTTCATCATTCCCCATTTTTCAAAGGCCGATGAAATGTACTGATCGAAAATCACCTGGGCCACATTGGCGAAATCGCCAAACTGAGCCTCCCAGATAGTCAATCCTTTCGGGCTGGTCAGGGCATACCCGTATTCAAAGCCGAGGACTCCATACTCTGACAAGAGTGAGTTAAAAACATGAAAATCGGCCTGTTTTTCACTGACATTCTTTAGCGGATAATATTTCTCATCGGTATCTTCAACCACAAACGAGGCGTGGCGGTGCGCAAATGTTCCGCGCTCCGAATCCTGGCCGCTCAGCCTGACCGGATGTCCCTCTTCAAGCAAAGTTCCGTAGGCAAGCAACTCGGCCATTGCCCAGTCCATCCGGTTATCCAGCATCATCATACGGCGATCTTCGACAATCCGGTCAATTTTCTTAAAGAACTTCTTGCCTGCAGGTAAAGCATTGATCCGCTCGGCAATGCGCAACAGTTCGCTTTTCGGGACACCTGTTTTAACAGGTTTTATCAGGTCAGTTTTTGCGGGATTCTCAAAATCATGATACTCTCCTTTCAGGAAACGCCTAACCTTTACTTTATCAATTTTTTCTGATTCTTTGTACTTTTCTTCCAGGAACTGATCAAATTCCTGATTTAAGCCCGAAGACTCAGCCAGACTCATCACGCCCAGCGCATCCAGCTTATCCGCATAAATATCGCGCGGATTGCGGTGCTTTTCAATTGCCTTATACAACAAGGGTTGCGTAAAACGAGGCTCATCCCCTTCGTTATGCCCATACTTACGATAGCATAAAATATCGATAAATACATCCGAATGAAATTTCTGGCGAAATTCCATTGCCAGTTTCACGGTATAAATAATGGCTTCAACATCATCGCCGTTCACATGAAAAACGGGGGAACGGGTTACTTTGGCCACGTCGGTACAATACGTACTTGAACGGGCGTCGAGGTAGTTGGTGGTAAACCCCACCTGATTGTTGATCACCAAATGGATCGTTCCTCCAGTTTTATAGCCAGCCAATTGCGACATCTGAATCACTTCGTACACTACGCCTTGTGTGGCAATGGCCGCATCACCATGAATAACAATCGGAGCTACTTTGCTGTAATCGCCTTTATATCTGGAATCGATCCGCGATCGCGACATTCCCTGCACCAACGGCGCAACAGTTTCGAGATGCGACGGGTTGGGCATCAGACTCAAATGAACTTTTTTACCCAGATCGGTCTCCACATCATTTTCATAGCCAAGGTGGTATTTAACATCTCCCAACGATATTTCCTGCTCATATTCTGTTCCGACGAACTCTTTAAAAATATGCTCGTAAGGCTTTTCCATGATGTTGGCCAATACGTTGAGCCGGCCCCGGTGAGCCATGCCAATGATAAATTCACTGATTCCCAGCTCGGCGCCATGTTCTATAACGGCATCCAGCGCCGGAATCAGCGCTTCGCCCCCCTCAAGCGAAAAACGTTTTTGCCCGACAAATTTTTTATGAATGAAACTTTCGAAGCCTACTGCAATTTTCAGGTGATAGTATATATGCTTATGTTTTTCCGGGGTGAACGTTTGCGAGTTGCGTGTCGACTCCATTTTGAGTTTCAGCCATTCAATAAGTTGAGGATCGCGCATAAAAACATATTCTACACCTATCGACTGGCAATAAGTCGCTTCCAAATGCTCGACAATCGTCCGAAGCGAAGACGGGCCGATCCCGATATTATTTCCCGCCTGGAAGACAGTATCCAGATCGGATTTCTGTAATCCGAAATTTTCGATATCCAGAGTTGGCAAGTACTTCCTCCGCGAACGCACCGGGTTGGTTTTGGTAAATAAATGTCCCCGCTGACGATAGCCATGAATCAGGTTCAGAATGGCAAACTCCTTGTCCATTTTCTCATCTGGCTTAACCTGACTGCTGTCAGCAAAGTTCTTTCTGGCAAATTCGAAACCGGCAAAAAAATTCCTCCAGCTCGCATCCACCGACTCAGGATCAATCAGATAAGAGGAATACAACTCTTCAATGGCAGCGATTTCCTGGTTTCCGACTTGTGAAAATTTATCCATAGTTGAATGATTGGTTTTTTCAGTATTTTAAAGTAAGCATTTAAAGTAACAAATACCAATTTTTAAAGTTTATCCGGAAGCAAATCCGGACTGCACATTTCAACCATTAACCGATCAAGTTGTTTAAAATTTTTGCCGCCGAGAGACTCTTTTTGTCACTAAAAAACATGCATCACCAGACCATCATTTCCTCAGGAAACATATAAACCGGCATTTTCACACATAATCGTTTGATATACAAGCAAAATTATTTAGTTTCGCAATACAAACAACCCTACAAAGCAAATCGGTTATGATGAAGTTTATGCTGGTTATTTTCGCCATTGCCTGTACATTAATTATCGTTTATATATCAGGTCCGTCGTTTTCCAAGCCAATACTAAACAACACGCTCCCTAACCTTCAGCTTCAGGCTTCCGAATTTGAATCCTACCTGAAAACCAAAGAATCGGGACTGAAGATTAAACCCGACAATGAAGGCCGCATATTCTGGGCAAACGACAGCCTGAAAAACAAAACTCCATACTGTTTGCTTTATCTCCACGGTTTTTCGGCCTGTTGGTACGAAGGCAGTCCGGTACACACCGATTTTGCCCGCCGCTACGGCATGAATCTTTATGCCCCGCTGCTCGCGTCTCATGGCATTGACACTACCGAAGCGCTTATTGACATGACCCCTGACCGGCTCTACGACTCGGCTAAAGAAGCGCTGGTTGCCGCCCGGTCGTTAGGCGACAAAGTGATCCTGATGGGAACTTCAACCGGAGGAACACTTATGCTAAAACTGGCCGCTGACTTCCCGGAGTTAACGGAAGGACTCATCTTGCTTTCACCCAATATTGAAATTAATAATCCGGCAGCATTTCTGCTCAGCAAACCTTGGGGATTACAGGTTGCCCGCAGCTTCTACAAAGGGAAATACCGCGAAACCAATACCGACAAAAACTCTGAAGATTGCCGGTACTGGAACTGCAAATACCGCCTCGAAGCTACCGTGTACCTGCAACAATTGGTTGAAGCAACGATGAATAAGAAGACTTTTTCGAAGATTAACAAACCGGTATTTCTGGGTTATTATTACAAAGACAAAGACAATCAGGATCAGGTTGTCCGCGTGGATGCCATGCTCCAAATGTTCGATGAGCTCGCCACCCCTGAAGATCTGAAGCAAAAAGTTGCGTTTCCGGAAGCCGGAAGTCATCCCATCGGCAGCAAATTATTTTCAAAAGCCTGGAAAGACGTCGAAACTGCAAGTTTTTTATTCGCAGAACAAAAACTGGGACTTGTTCCGGTTACAGGAGAGCTACAAGCTCAATAGCCAGAAAGACGGCCCCTGATCTGGTGCTACACCCTCAGCATAGTTGAACTCACTCTTCCATACAAATCAAACTCTTCGGAACCAGTAATTTCAACCAGGCAGAATTGCCCTTTTTTCAGAGGAACTTCCTTACTGATCAACACTTCGCCATCCACTTCAGGAGAATCAGACTCCGTTCGTCCGACGTAAAATTCATCGTCTTCGCGGTCGACGATTACTTTCAATGTCTGCCCGACTTTGGCAGCATTGAGCTGCGATGAAATAATCTGCTGAATTCCCATCAGCTCTTCCTGACGAGCCTGTTTCACATCTTCCGGAACGTCATCCGAGTACTTATTGTAACCGTAAGTCCCCTCTTCGTGCGAATAAGTAAATGCCCCCAACCGGTCAAACCGGTGTTTGACTACAAAGTTCTTCAGTTGCTCAAAATCCTCCTCCGTCTCACCCGGATGGCCGACCAACATGGTCGTACGAATCGCAATTCCGGGAACCTCTTCCCTTATTTTCTGGAGCAAAGCCTCGGTTTCTTCGGTCGTTACGTGGCGCAACATGTGTTTCAGCACATTATTAGAGCTATGCTGAAGCGGAATATCAATATAACGGCAAAGTTTGGGAACCGACTTGAACAAGGGAAGAATATCCATCGGAAACTTGGTGGGATACAGGTAATGGAGGCGAATCCATTCAATTCCGTCAACTTCGGCAATTTTCTGAATCAATTCAGCTAACATTCCTTTTCCGTACAAATCAATGCCGTAATACGACAAGTCCTGGGCGATCAGCAGGATTTCTTTCACCCCGTTCTTTGCCAAATATCTGGCTTCTTTCACCAAATCGTCCATTGACTTTGACCTGTGTTTTCCGGTCATGCCCGGAATGGCGCAAAAAGCACAAACGCGGTTACAGCCTTCTGAAATCTTCAGGTAAGCAAAATGTGAAGGTGTAGTAATCTTCCGCTCGTATATAAATTCCGGACGATATGTCGCTTTTAATTCGCCCACCAAAGCTTTCAGGTCAAACTTTCCGAAGAACTTATCAACCTCAGGAACTTCTTTTTCCAGATCGGTTTTGTAGCGCTCCGAAAGACAACCCATCACGTACAATTTATCGATATCGCCACGGCTTTTGGCATCTACAAACTGGAGGATGGTGTTAACAGATTCTTCTTTGGCATCGTGGATAAACCCGCAGGTATTGATTACAACAATGTCCGAGTCGGCATCATTTGAGTCGTGTACCACATCAAACCCATCCATCGAAAGCTGGTTAAGCAAAACCTCAGAATCAACCAGATTTTTCGAACACCCCAAAGTCACGACGTTTACTTTTTGCTTCTTCATTTTCTATATTTTAAAACCACATAGGCACACAGACCACATAGCTTGTTTTTTACTACTATGTGAACTATGTGCCTATGCGGTTTGTTCAAAATCTTCTTAACTAAACAGCGACTCTACAAATTCCTTTCGCCTGAAAATCTGCAAATCGTCCATTTTTTCGCCTATCCCGATATACTTCACCGGAATTTTAAACTGGTCAGAAATTCCGATGACCACCCCGCCTTTGGCGGTTCCGTCCAGTTTTGTAAGTACCAAAGCGGTTACTTCAGTTGCTTTGGTAAACTGCCTGGCCTGCTCAAAGGCATTCTGCCCGGTGGAACCATCAAGAATGAGTAAAACCTCGTGAGGTGCTGTTGGCACCACCTTTTTCATTACCGATTTGATTTTGCTAAGCTCATTCATCAGGTTCACTTTATTGTGCAAACGGCCGGCTGTATCGATAATTACCACATCGGCTCCCTGAGCTTTAGCCGACGAAAGCGTATCGTATGCTACCGAAGCCGGATCGGCTCCCATGATCTGTTTAACAAGCGGCACCTGAACGCGGTCGGCCCAAATCTGTAACTGGTCGATGGCGGCTGCTCTGAAAGTATCTGCAGCGCCAAGCACGACCTTTTTACCTGCAGCTTTAAACTGATAAGCCATTTTTCCGATGGTTGTGGTTTTACCTACTCCGTTCACCCCGACAACCATAATCACATAGGGTTCGTTACTTTCCGGAAGATCAAAATCAGACACGTCGTTGCTGTTATTCTCTTCGAGCAACCCGGTTATTTCTTCTTTTAATATGGAATTCAATTCCGAAGTTCCCATGAATTTATCTGCTGCAACGCGTTTCTCGATACGCTCGATGATCTTTAATGTGGTTTCAACACCAACATCCGACGAGATCAGGATTTCCTCCAGATTATCCAGGACTTCATCATCAACTTTTGATTTACCAATGATAGCGCGCCCAATCTTTGTAAAGACACTTTCTTTGGTTTTTGCAAGTCCTTGATCCAGACTTTCTTTCTTCTTGCTGTTAAAAATTCCGAAAATACCCATAAGTAACACAATTTAAAGGGCTGTAATATAGCAATATAAAATGATCGGGCCGATACACAAACGATAAAGCACGGGCATCAACCGCTCTAATTTCAATATAAACTCTGAAAAAGACCTTTTAGACAGGTTTGCCCAGAGACCAATAAACATCAAAACTCAATAAAAAAAGCCTTCACCGATGATGAAAGCTTTTTCTTATAGAGAAAATTGGATCTACTTTTTGAAATATTCTTTTACATTTTCATTAGGAACAATCTCTTCATGAAATGTATATGCACCGGTTTTTTCGGATTTTACCATTTTTACTACCTTAGAGTAACCTTTACCGGCACCTTTCTGTAATGATGCAACTACTTTCTTTGCCATACTATTTGTTATTTAATTTCGCGGTGTACAGTAACTCGCTTTAAGTT
>JAEUSS010000011.1 GCA_016788685.1 Prolixibacteraceae bacterium
AGGTCCCAAAGGAAAAACAGTACGCGAAATTGAAATCCCGCTCGAAGTGAAAAAGGCGACCGTGTCAGTCAACTTTAACGCAAAAATGGACTACACGCCAGAACAGAACCTGCTTTTGAGTATCTTCCGCGACATCCTGAATTTACGCTACATCGAAGAAATCCGTGAAAAAGAAGGCGGAACTTACGGCGTACGTGTTTCGGCCAGTTCCTCAAAATTTCCGAAAGCCGAAAAAAGTGTTCAACTGATGTTTGACACCGATCCGGAAAAAGCGCAGCACCTGAAATCAATTATCTATCGCGAGATCGATAAAATTGCCCAGAACGGCCCGACTGCCGAAGATCTGGACAAAGCGGTTAAAAATCTTCAGAAAAACAGGGAACAATCGAAATTGCATAACAGCTACTGGATGCAGGCTCTGAATACTTATTACACCTATTCGTACAACCCTGCCGCCGCAGAAAACTTCGAAAACATTCTGGAGAAAGTAACAGCAGCCCAGGTACAGCAACTGGCCAAAACATTGCTGGCAAAAGCCGATGTGGTTGATATTATTTTCAAACCCAAAGGCGAATAAAAAATACGCAAGTATATAAATCTGAAAGCCTCTCCGGGAATAAGCCGGAGAGGCTTTTTATTTCCCCCTGAATAAGAACCGTTCGGACAGATTTTCGAATGAACATACTCGTGCCATTCAGGCTCAAGTCCATTGCGGCCTCCCGCACCTTATCTCTTTTATTCCGGGCAAAAAAAAAGAGTGCCCCCTCTCCGGAAGCACTCTCTGCAGTATCTGTAAAACGATCTGATACCGATCGTTTCTATTTTACAGGTTCAATTTCAATCATCTCAAAGCCTTTAGGTATTTTCTGGCCTTTTTCGATGTTGATCTTTACAATTTTTCCTTTGAAAGGCATCTGTACATCGTTGTACATTTTCATTGCCTCCAAAACGATGATACTGTCGCCACCGTTCAAAACCTGACCTTCCTTAACCAAAATATCAATGATCGTTCCCGGAATGTATGATTTGATCAGATTAAAGTTGGGCTCTTCCCAAACTTTCCGGTTCAGGTACTTTTTGTTATAGGTGGTCTGATATTTTGCACTGTGTACAATAATCACCTGATTTTTTTCCTGGTCTTCCATAATATCCTTTCGTTTGGTTTAAAATGGTGGAAGTCCGTGTTTCTTTGCTGGACTCTGGATGTCTTTGTGAGCTGAAATCTGCAGGGCATGCAACAGAATTTTCCGGGTTTCCTGCGGTTCGATCACCTCATCAATGTAACCTTTCGATGCGGCAACATAAGGATTGGCAAATTTGTCTTTGTATTCCTGAATTTTCTGCTGGCGCATAGCTTCCGGATCGGCAGCTTCGGCAATTTCCTTACGGAACACAATATTCGCGGCACCTTCAGGTCCCATTACTGCAATTTCGGCAGTTGGCCATGCAAATACGAAATCAGCGCGTAAATGGCGCGAATTCATGGCAATGTAACCACCGCCATATGCTTTACGAATGATAACCGTAATTTTTGGCACTGTAGCTTCAGAATATGCATAAAGAATCTTGGCACCGTGACGGATAACCCCGGCATGCTC
The DNA here is from genome assembly GCA_016788685.1 of Prolixibacteraceae bacterium. GTDB lineage: Bacteria > Bacteroidota > Bacteroidia > Bacteroidales > Prolixibacteraceae > Aquipluma. The sequence continues at coordinate 1,599 of JAEUSS010000011.1, forward strand.
CTGGTCAACACCCGGCAAATATCCAGGCATATCTTCCAGCGTAATAATGGGGATGTTGAAGGCATTGCAATAACGAATAAAACGGGCAGCTTTATCCGAGCTGTCGCAGTCGAGTACTCCGGCCAAAACCAATGGCTGGTTAGCTACAAAACCGACTGTTTCGCCGTTCATACGACCAAAACCGATGACGATGTTGGCAGCAAAAAGCTCCATGATTTCAAAAAATTCCGAATCATCGGTGATTGATTTGATGATCTCACGGATATCATAAGGCATCCGGACATCAGCAGGAACAATGTTTGCAATTTTATACTTTGCCTTCGGCTCTTTAGGAGGGAAAGCTTTTGCCTTCTGCGTGTTGTTCCACGGGATGTATGTGATTAAGGCTTTGATTTGTTCAAAACATTCCTCTTCGCTCAAGGCAAAGAAATGAGCATTTCCGGTAGTTTCGGCATGCACACGGGCACCGCCCAACGCTTCCATCGAGATATCTTCACCCAAAACACTCTTAATAACTGCCGGGCCTGTAATAAACATCTTCGAGATATTTTCGACCACAAAAACAAAGTCGGTCAACGCCGGCGAATAAACAGCACCTCCGGCACATGGGCCGAGAATCACTGAAATCTGCGGAATAACTCCTGAAGAAAGTGTATTTCTGAAGAATATTTCGCCGTAACCAGCCAGCGAATTAACGCCTTCCTGAATACGGGCACCACCTGAATCGTTAATTCCAATTAACGGAACACGCATTTTCAGCGCATGATCCATGATTTTTGTGATTTTACGGGCATGCATCAATCCTAAAGACCCACCTTCAACAGTAAAGTCCTGAGCATAAATACATATCGGAGAACCATAAATAGTTCCTGTTCCGATCACAACTCCGTCTCCTGCCAAAACTTTGTTTCCCATGTTGAAGTCTGTTCCAACATGTTCAACGAACATATCATATTCATGAAATGAACCTTCATCAACAATGGCGAGAATACGTTGACGAGCAGTCAGTTTCCCTTGAGCAACCTGCTTCTCGATAGCTTTATCTCCTCCGCCTTTCCGAACTTCGTCCTTTCGTTTCCGAAGGTCTAAAATGTTTCTTTTCAGTGACATAGAATTTGTTTTTGATTAAAAAAATAATCTAAGGAATTGATTTTTGTTCAAATTCAAAGACCCAATAAATACAATTACGAGTTGGCAAAATTATCATTTTTTTATTGTACGACATGTTTTATAAAACATTCTCGTAAAAAAAATAGCCTTCGTATAATTTGTTGTTTTTGAATTATTTTATTAAAGGTTTGAATTTTTAAACATCACCGGGATGCTCTGCGGTAAAGATAGAATGCAAGGCCGCCGTATACAATATTAGGAATCCACATGGCCAGCCACGGCGCAAGCAGATCGCTGGTAGCAAACACGGTAGTAACCTGCATAAATAATATGTATGAAAAGCTCATCAAGAGTCCAAGCCCCAAATGCAAGCCGATGCCCCCCTTCACTTTCCGGGATGCCAGCGAGACTCCGATAATCGTTAAAATAACTGCTGAAAACGGACCTGACCGACGTTTATGCTTTTCAATCTCGTAATCGATGGTGTTGACGCCGCGGAGCTTCAGGGTAGAAATAGACTTATTCAGATCGGGCAATGTCATGGTTTCCACAACATTAGCAACAACCTGATAATCTTCAGGAAGCATATTCAGAGTGGTATCCTTCTCCGTACCCTGTGTTATTTTTTCAGTATAACCATCGATGGTCCGGAGCGAATAGTCATGAATGATCCACTTCTTCTTTTCGCGGTCCCATTTTATGGAGCTGGCTGACAACTTAGATACGAGTTTACGATCGACAAATTTTTCGATTGTGAATTTGTATCCGACATCCACCGACGCGGTGTATGACAACATATACACAAAAACTCCGGGCTCAATCTGACGATGAATATTGTGCTCCATCCCTGCCTTTTTTGTTCCGATATACATGTTCCTGAACTCGACTTTCTTTTTATTCGCCGGCGGAATAACATAATTACCCAGCATGTACGAAAACAGCACAATCACTCCGGCACCTACCAGGTAAGGCCTCATCAGCCTGTTAAATGAAACTCCGCTGCTTAAGATTGCTATAATCTCGGTATTGTAAGCAAGTTTAGATGTAAAATAGATAACGGCAATAAACGTAAACAGACCACTGAACAAATTAGCAAAGTAGGGTACAAAATTGAGGTAGTAATCAAAAACGATGGCCTTCAGCGGAACATCTTTCGACATAAAGTCGTCAATATTTTCAGACACGTCAAAAACTATGGAAATGCTTATTATTAACGCAATCGCATAAAAAAACGTTCCCAAAAACTTCTTAATGATATAAAAATCAATTTTATGAAGCATAAATCAAAGTTTTACAGACGTACCGACAGTTGCTGAACCATTTCTTCCTTCCAACTTTTAAATGTGTCATTCAGGATATGCTTCCGGGCTTCCTTTACCAACCAGAGATAAAATGCCAGGTTGTGCTGGCTCGCAATCTGAGCGCCAAGCATTTCGCCGGCAATAATCAGATGACGTAAAAAAGCCCGGCTGTAATGAAGGTCAACAAACGAAGTTCCATCCGGATCGACAGGAGAAAAATCATCCGCCCATTTTTTATTTCGCATATTCATCACTCCTTTTTGAGTGAAAAGCATTCCGTTGCGCCCGTTACGGGTGGGCATCACACAATCAAACATATCGACACCCCGATCAATCCCTTCCAGGATATTCACGGGAGTTCCGACTCCCATCAGATAACGCGGCTTATCTGCCGGTAATATTTCGTTCACCACTTCAATCATGGCATACATATCCTTTTCAGACTCACCAACAGAAAGACCTCCGATCGCATAACCATCACTGGCGTACTGGAGCACGTTTTGTGCTGATCTCGCCCGCAGATCAGGATAAACGGCTCCCTGAACGATCGGGAAAAGCGATTGTGAATATCCGTACCTGGGCGAAGTTTTGGCGAACTGATTCCAGCAACGGTCAAGCCAGCGCTGTGTCATTTCCATCGACTTCCGGGCATATTCATACTCGGCATCTCCGGGCGTACATTCGTCAAAAGCCATCATAATATCGGCTCCGATGGTACGTTGAGTATTAATTACATTTTCGGGAGTAAATAAATGAGCAGAACCATCAATGTGCGATTGAAATTTAGCGCCGTCTTCACTCAGCTTCCGGATATCCCCTAACGAAAAAACCTGATAACCGCCGCTATCCGTCAGAATCGGGCCATCCCATCCGTTAAATTTATGCAGTCCGCCGGCCTGTTCAATGATTGGCAAACCCGGACGCAGATACAAATGGTAAGTATTACCTAATATAATCTGCGCTCCGATATCCTCTTTCAGATCTTTTTTGTGAATTCCTTTTACAGAACCGGCCGTACCGACAGGCATAAAAATAGGTGTTTCAATGTCACCGTGATCGGTCGTAATATAACCTGCCCTCGCCTTGCTCCCGCCAGCCGTATGTTTTAGTTCAAAATGCATTAAACGTCTTTTTTGAGTGCCCAAAGATAGCTATAAAAGTGAAATGACAGGAGAAAGTACCAACAGGGAAACTGTTAAATCTAATTAAAAATCGGAAGGATATAACCAACAGGTTTATTAATTTTGCAGCGCGTAGAAATAAAGGGCCGAATTATTTTATAAACCAATCAACTCCGAAGTGGAAATCATCGATTTAAAAACGCTCACCATAAGCGAAATTATACTCTTAACCTCACTTGCTGTCGTATTTATCGTTCAAATCTATTATCTGCTCAGGTACTACCTGAGATTAGCCCGTCATAAGGACAAAACATCAGACAGCACCGGCAACCCGACAACGATAATTCTTCCGGTTCATAATGAGGAGCAGCACATCAGGGCTATACTGGATAGATTTACCGAACAACAATTCGAAGATTACCAGCTTCTTGTCATCAACGAATATTCTGAAGACAACACATTCGGAATTCTGACTGTTCTGGCAGAAACCAATCCCAAACTCAAAATTACCAGTCTGAGCCAGGAAACCCGCTTTTCGGAGAAACAAGCCATCAATATCGGCCTGAAAGGAGCTTCTTCTCCCTGGATTATTTTGCTGACTTCCGCATCCGGTTCAATCCATCCCGAGTGGCTGGCCAGAATGAACAGCCTGATCACTGCCGACACTGATGCCGTAATTGCATACTCCAACGTAGAGCGCACCAAAGGATTCCGCAATCTGATTTGCCGCCTGGAACGCTTCAATCAGTTTATGATCAGCGGAGCGTGGACAGTTGCAGGAAAACCATTTGTTTTCAATGAGAATAACGTTCTGTTCAAAAAATCTCTTTATTTTGACACTCTCGGGTTCAGACACAAACTAAACCGAAACTTCGCCAATCTGGAACTGATCTTCAATGAAAATTTCAAAAAAGGGCGCGTCATCCTCACTACCAGTCCGGAAATGGCTGTACACGAACATATTGAAGACGACCGCGGAGACCACATCAGACTTCTGAAAAAAGGAGTCCAGATCAGACAAAGCCTTTCTTTGTCAAAAAGAATCAGCCTGTTTGCGGATGATCTGACCCGCATATTATTACCCGGACTAGCCGCGGCTATCCTCATTATACGCCCGGAATACTGGATCAGCATTTTATCACTTCCGCTTATTTACTTTCTTCTTCAGGCTATTATTGTTAAAATACTGCAAAACAGAATGCACGAAAGAAAAATATTCTTATCTTCGTTAGCATACATTTTGATCAAACCAGTCATCAACTGGTGGTTGCTTTGGTCAATGTATCTAATCCACCGAAGAAACAGATGGAACTAAATCCTCAATTATCGGACAAAGCTCAGTATGATTTTTCACTGGTCGAAGCGGCCCTTACCGGCGACGAAAAAGCTTTTGCCAAGCTGATGAGCCGCTACAAGGATGCCATTTACTTTATGCTCCTGAAGATGGTCAACAACAGGAACGATGCCGAAGACCTGACCCTCGAAGCCTTCGGGAAAGCTTTCAAAAACCTGCACCAATACTCTCCTAATTTTGCATTCAGCACCTGGCTGTTTAAAATAGCGACCAACAACTGCATTGATTTTCTCAGAAAGCGCCGCGGCGTTTATGTTTCCATTGAGAACAACCAGGAAAACGGAGACAATGATCAGCCAATCAAACTTCGCTCAACCGAGCCCAACCCCGAAGAGAAGCTGATCCGGATTCAAAAGGCCATTCTGATGCGCCGGATCGTACACCGGCTAAAACCCCGCTACCGCATATTGGTTGAACTCCGCTATTTTCACGAGTTTTCGTACGAAGAAATAGCAAAAGAATTAAATTTGCCCCTCGGAACCGTAAAAGCCCAGCTTTTCAGAGCCCGCGAAATGCTCTTCAAGATGATCGGGTCAACCGAAATTGACGAGCACGAAGAATAGTCGAAACGATAATCACATGATGGAAATCCTCACCAAATACTTTACTGATCTGACCGATCAGCAATTGAATCAATTTGCCCGCCTGAGTTCGCTTTACGAAGAATGGAACTCCAAAATCAACGTCATTTCCCGAAAAGACATCGAGCAACTTTACGAACGTCACGTCGTACATTCGCTGGCCATCGCCAAAATTATCCGGTTCAAACCTGGCACCACCGTACTCGATGTTGGCACCGGCGGCGGGTTTCCCGGAATTCCCCTGGCCATCTTGTTTCCTGAAACCCAATTCATGCTGATTGATTCAATCGGCAAAAAAATCCGGGTCGTCAGCGAAGTGGCTTCGGCCTTAAACCTTACCAATGTACACGCCGAACACATTCGGGTTGAAGACGTCAAGCAAAAATTTGACTTTGTGGTAAGCCGCGCTGTAACAGCATTTCCACGCTTTGTGTCGATGGTGCGGACCAAAGTTTCCGGCCAAAACAACAACGATTTAGCCAATGGAATTCTGTACCTGAAAGGTGGTGATTTCGAAGAGGAGATTGCCCCCTTCAGGCAACAAATTCAGGTCTACGAATTGTGCAATCTTTTTCAGGAAGAATTTTTCGAGACGAAAAGACTGATTCACATGACCTTGAAAAATAAATAAAATAAAGAGATGTTTGGTTTGCAGGATATTAAAAAAGAACTATTTTTGCAGTCCGATTGAAAAACGAATATTATCATTAAAAAATATTGACCGATGAAAAGGACATTTCAGCCATCTAACAGAAAAAGAAAAAACAAACACGGGTTCCGCGAAAGAATGTCTACTGCCAATGGCCGTAAAGTTTTGAAAGCCCGTCGTGCTAAAGGAAGAAAAAAACTGACAGTTTCTGACGAACCGCAACACAAGAGATAGTCAAAAGCTTTCGGGTTTCCGACCATATACAGAAGGTAAAGAATGAATTTTCTTTACCTTTTTGTGTTTATACCCTAGCATGAGAATTCACCCCCGAAAGCATTCATTGCTGCGAATGTTTTTCATCTTTTTCGGAAACCGTTCTGCTAAATTTTAAACTACTTTTGTGTTTTACCGAATCCTGAATTTTACCGCATGACACTAAAAGAATTTTTTAAGAGTAAAACCTTTAAGCTGAATGCACTTGCTGCCATCGGAATCAGCATTTTTCTGATTGTACTGAATATGTTCATCCTCCGGATCTACACCGACCACGGCGATTCGGTTCAAATTCCCGACCTGCGGGGGAAAACCGATGCCGAAGTTTCAGCCCTGTTAAACGACATCAACCTCAGGTACCAAATCCGCGATTCGGTTTATTCACGTGAGACTGCGCCGGGAACCGTCCTGGATCAGTTCCCGAAAGCCGGGATGAAAGTCAAGGAAAACCGCACCATATTTATCACCATGTGCGCCCTCAGCCAGGAAATGATACCAATGCCGCAACTGACCGACATTTCGTACAGGCAGGCGGTAAACATCATCGAAAGTTCGGGCCTGGTTTCAGGAAACATTGAATACAAACCATCAGAATTCCCCAATCTTGTTCTGGAGCAAAAAGCTGAGGGAAGAACCCTCCGGGTCGGCGAAATGATTCCCAAAGGTACCGTCATCGATTTGGTTCTGGGAAGCGACAGCAATGGCGAAACCAGCGAAGTGCCGAACCTGTTCGGCCGCAACCTTGCCGAAGTCCGCCTGATTCTGGGAGAAGCTATCCTGAATGTCGGGACCATCACCTATGATGAATCATTTAGTTCCGAAGAAGACAAAGCCAAAGGATTGATCTTCCGGCAAAGCCCGGATCCAAACGAGGTTTTTGAAGTCGTCAAAGGGACTGCCATTGACTTGTGGCTCACCATCGATCCGGCCAAGCTGGAGGCAAAACCGAAAGCAGAAGAACCCGAAAACTCATTCTTTTAGATGATTGAAGAAAACGAAATATTCGACGAATTTGACGAAACTGAAGAGACCGAAGACGGTGCTCTGTTTGAACATTACAACATAGTTGTTGACCCCGGCCAGACCTTGTTGCGGATCGATAAATTTTTATCGAACCGGCTGATGAATGCCACCCGAAGCCGCCTGCAAGCCGCTGCCGACGAAGGCAAAATTCTGGTCAACAAAATTCCGGTAAAATCGAGTTACAAAGTAAAACCCGGCGACGACATTTCCATTGTGATGGACTATCCGCGCCGCGAACTCAAAATTATTCCGGAGGACATCCCCTTAAACATTGTTTATGAAGATGACGACCTGCTGGTTGTTAACAAGCCGGCCGGCCTGGTAGTACACCCCGGACATGGCAATTACTCGGGCACTTTGGTCAATGCCCTGGCCTATCATTTCAAAGATTTGCCGCTTTTCAATTCCGAAGATCCGCGCCCGGGGCTCATTCACCGGATCGACAAAAACACTTCGGGACTGCTGGTTGTTGCCAAAACACTGGAGGCCAAAGCTAAACTTTCTCTTCAGTTCTTCGAAAAAACAACCAAACGGAAATACGTTGCGCTCGTATGGGGCGACTTGAAAGACGACGAAGGCACCATCACCGGAAACATTGGACGAAGCCCTAAAAACAGACAGGTTTTTACCGTTTTTCCTGACGGAGATTACGGCAAGCATGCTGTCACCCATTACAAAGTTATTGAACGGCTGGGTTATGTGAACCTCGTGGAATGCCGCCTGGAAACCGGACGCACCCACCAGATCAGGGTACACATGAAACACATCGGGCACCCGCTGTTTAACGACGACAATTACGGTGGCGACCAAATACTGAAAGGCACCACCTTCACCAAATACAAACAATTTGTAGCCAACTGTTTTGAGATGATTCCGCGCCAGGCCCTTCATGCGCAAATGCTGGGGTTTGTTCATCCCACTACCGGCGAAGAAATGATCTTTGAATCGGAACTTCCGGAAGATCTGGCCAATGTGATTGTAAAATGGCGGAATTATTTGTCAAATCGGGTAACTTCGGAATAATTCTGAACCACATAGGACAAACTAAGATTAAGAATATGACCACTCAAAAGGATGTTAACGCATTAAGCCGTGCCATTATTGGATACGCCATTGAGGTTCATAAGGAACTTGGTCCTGGGCTACTGGAAAGTATTTACGAAAAGTGTCTGGCTCATCTTTTAATTCAGAATGGATATACAGTCATCGGACAGCAATCAGTTCCCCTGAATTTTAAGGGTTTAGACTTAACCTGCGAACTAAGGTTCGATTTATTGGTGAATGATCTGGTTGTAGTTGAACTAAAAACAGTCGACGAGATATTGCCAATTCATGAGGCTCAAATCTTGTCATACCTGAAGCTTTTAAAAAAGCCTAAGGGTATTTTAATCAATTTTAATTGTTTGAATATTTTCAAAGAGGGACAACAAACGTTTGTCACGGAACATTTTAGAAAACTGCCTATAGAATAAACTATGTGTTCTATGTGGTTCAAAGCTTATTAAAAATGAAAAAAAATATTGCAGTTGTTTATGGAGGCGACTCATCCGAATTTGTAGTTTCGGTAAAAAGCAGTAAAAACGTATTTGAATCAATCGACCCGGCCATTTATAATGTGTGGAAAGTCCAGATGAAAGGATTGGACTGGGACGTGCTGGAAAACGATCAGGTCATCGCAGCAGTCGATAAAAGTGACTTCTCTTTCCGGAGAAACGGCGAAAAAATACAGTTCGACTTTGCCTACATCACCATACACGGCACTCCGGGCGAAGACGGAAAACTCCAGGGATACTTCGATCTGGTTAAAATCCCCTACTCTACCTGCGGCGTTTATTCGTCGGCCTTAACCTTCAACAAATATTTCTGCAGCAATTACCTGCGTAATTTCGATGTACTCATGGCCAAATCGGTTCGTCTGTTCAAGGGCGATCAGGTTGATGCCGACCAACTGATTGCAGAACTTGGGCTGCCCCTGTTTGTGAAACCCAACGCCGGCGGTTCGAGTTTCGGCGTCACCAAAGTGAAAGAAAAAAGCCAGCTTTTGGCTGCACTCGAACTGGCCATGAATGAAAGCCACGACATTCTGATCGAGCAATTTATCGACGGAAAAGAATTCACCTGCGGGCTGGTCAAACTTTCGGATCAGGAAATTATCTTCCCGGTAACCGAAGTCATTCCGATGAACGAGTTTTTCGATTACGAAGCCAAGTATGTTGCCGGAAAAACCGACGAGATTACACCGGCACGCATTTCTCCGGAAATGACCCGAAAGATCCAGCAACTCTCTTCGCACATTTACGACCTGTGCGATTGTTCGGGCATTGTACGCATCGACTACATCCTGAAAGACGGCGAGTTTTATTTCCTGGAAGTAAACACCACTCCCGGAATGACCTCCACCAGCTTTGTGCCCCAGCAAATTGCAGCGATGGATCGTAAATTGGGCGACATCCTGGGACTGATCATCGAAGACCAGCTGAAGTAATATTGCTGACAACTAAAATATCCGGAGGGAGCCGCAAGGTTCCCTTTTTTTGTTTATTTTTTATTGCAGACATCCGATAAAAAAAGCCATCCGGAATTACACCCCCGATTTTATGATTACATAAAAAGATTATAAATTTGACTTCCTGCAAAAACTAAAAAACAACCAAAATGAAAACCTACCTGTATCTTCTGGCTTTTATTGCCACCCTGGCGCTTGCTTCGTGCAGCCCGAAAGTCACCACCTCAGTAATTAAGAAATACGAACCCACCGATTTTAAAACGGAAGTCGTTATTTTGGGATTGGAAGACCCGATTCCGGATGAAACGGAAGTGCTCGGGGATATAAAAATCGGTGACGCCGGTTTTACCTCCAAATGCACTTATGAGGACGTGATTAATCTGGCCAAACTGGAAGCGATGAAACTGGGTGGAAATGCGATAAAAATTACCGAACACAAATTACCCTCGGCAATGGGAAGTTCATGTCACCGGATTACTGCAAAAATCCTGAAAGCCGATGACATCAGTAAATTGAACATTGCCCCTGCTGAAGAAATCATTCCGGATGCAGACTACGCCATTTTGAATATTTATCGGTACGGAGGCCCCGGGGCACTGGTCGGATATGATATCTACCTGGGAGACGAGGTGCTCACGCGGGTAGTAAACAACTACAAAACGAGCGTAAAAACCACCAAGTTCGGATTAAACACTGTTTGGGCAAAAACCGAGGCTAAAGAAGAACTCCCGGTTGATATTGAAAAAGGACGGCAATATTACATCCGTTGCAGCATCGGGATGGGTGCTTTCGTTGGGCGCCCTAAGCTTGAGCTTGTCGGCAGCAAGACCGGTAAACAAGAGTTCGAATCATTTAAAGCCAAACATCAATGAAAAAGATTTTAATCATCATCATTCTCGCCGTTCTGTTTGCACACAGTTCTTTTAGCCAGGATTTAATTGTCACTGCCAAAGGAGATTCGATCAACTGCAAGATCAACAAAGAACGAAATGACTTTATTTATTTTACGTTTTCAAAAGATCAGGAGATCCGGGAAACCTTGCTGCAGAGATCACAGATAAAAACCTACAGCAAAGGATACTTTTCTCAATCTGAAATCCCTTCCGACTATCAGTCGTCAGGCAAAGACTACGAAAAAATCAGGATCTCAGTAAACGGGGGATACAGTTACAGGTTCGCCAAAATCTCCGGATCTGTTCCCGATGAATACCGCGATTACATGAAAAAACTAAAATCGGGGCACCACTTCTCCGCTGATGCCGCGTATTTTCTGAGCGAGTCGATCGGACTCGGCCTTAAATTCAGCCAGTTCAACTCAAAAGAAAATTTCGGGACAATTTTCACTGATCTCGACGGAGATGGAATCACTGACACCGGCAAAATGAACGATAACATCTCGATCTCATTTATCGGCCCCATGATCGCCAGCCAAATACCATCAGCAAACTTGAAGAACGCCTTGTTTTCCAACCTGGCAATCGGAGTCCTTAGTTATAAGGACAATGGCAACCTAATTATTCCGGTTGAACTTAAGGGATCAACGTTAGGACTTGTCGGCGAGATTGGCTATCAGGTGGGGATAGCCAAAAATCTGTCGGCTGCATTTACTTTTTCATACACCCTGGGAACACTCACTAAAATCGAATCTACAACTCTGGGAAACACCACGACAATAGAGCTAGATGGCGACGACCGTGAAAACCTGGGGCGGATTGATTTTTCCATCGGATTCGTTTTTCACAAATAAACACCTTGCTTCTGCGCATAAACCCCGGAAGTTTCTACTCTTAACTTATTGCAACTCATCGGATGACTTTCAGTCATCCGATGAGCTAGTCTTCGAAGTCCATCTTCTGCAAACAAATAAACATCCGAAAAGAAACCGGTCGGGGTAAAACTGATCGGAAACGAGGATGAAATCAAACCAATCGGGATAAAAATGCCCGACATCGGGGTAGCCGACCCCAATATTGAGGTAAAAACGATCGGGAACGGGGTCACGAACGACAACATCGGGGTAAAAACAAAACCGATCGGGGTAAAAATGAAACCAATCAAGATCCGAATGAAACCGATCGGAGCCGCGAACCCCGGCATTGGAGTAAAAATGAACGCCACCTTACATTCCGACCCCGATGCCCTTGTAAAAATGCCCGACATCGTTCATCCTGACCCCGATGCTGATGTAAAAACAAGCGACAATGAAGTCGGAATGAAACCGATCGGACAAAAACGGGCCGGCAGGTTTGTCTGGAGATCTGAATGTTCCGGAAATCCAAAGAAAAAGCGAGTCCTCCGGTCACTGATCCGATGGCTTCGGGTCAGCGGATCAGCCAGTGACAGCCCGCTCCCTGGCAGCAGCAGCTCCGCCATGCCTGATTTTTGTTGACAACTAAATATCCGGAGGGAGCCGCAAGGTTCCCTTTTTTGTTACCTTTGAATCCCTGCAAAAAAATGCAGAAAACAGAAAATAAGATTCCTGATTGACTGAATTCCAAAAACATGGCCGGAGAGAAGAAAAATTACCAGCAACAAAATAAAATGACCATTGAGCAAATCAATGCTCAGTACGGAAAAATACCACCACAGGCAATTGAGGTTGAGGAAGCCGTCTTGGGAGCAATGATGCTCGAACGCGACGCTTACATCACCGTTGCCGACATTATCGACACCCGGAGCTTTTACAAGGAAGAACATCAGAAAATATTCGAAGTTATCAAGTTCCTGTCGACCCACGAAAAACCCGTCGACTTGCTGATGGTTACCCAGGAACTGAAAAACAGGAATCTGCTCGATGTGGTGGGCGGCCCCGTGATGATTACCCAATTAACATCGAGAATTGCCTCCGCAGCCCATATCGAATTTCACGCCCGCATCATCGCGCAAAAGTTCATGCAGCGCGAAATGATCCGCGTCTCCACAGAAATCCAGACCAAAGCATACGACGATACCATCGACGTTGACGACCTGATCGACTTTTCGGAAACTGCACTTTTCTCGGTGGCCGAAGGAAACATCAAGAAAGAATCGATGCCCATCAAACCCCTTTTGCGCGAAGCGGCTATCCTGATCGAAGAAGCATCGAAACGTCCGGATGGCCTGAGCGGTGTTCCGAGCGGGTTTACCGCCATGGACCGGATTACCTCCGGATGGCAAAAAACCGACCTGGTTATTGTAGCAGCCCGTCCTTCGATGGGAAAAACAGCCTTCGTATTATCGATGGCCCGCAACATGACCGTCGAACACAAAGTTCCGGTAGCCGTTTTTTCGCTCGAAATGTCATCCATTCAGCTGGTCAACCGTTTGATTGCCTCGGAAACAGAACTGGGTTCAGAAAAAATTAAAAACGGGCGCCTGCAAGGTTGGGAATGGGACCATTTTCACCGGAAACTGGCCGTGCTCGACGACGCCCCGCTTTTTATCGACGACACCCCCGCCCTTTCGGTCTTCGAGTTCAGGGCCAAATGCCGCCGCCTGAAAATGCAGCACAACATCGGCGCAGTAATCGTCGATTACCTCCAGCTGATGACAGCCGGATCGGACAACAAAGGAAGCCGCGAGCAGGAAGTTAGTATGATCTCGCGCTCACTGAAAGCCATTGGCAAAGAGCTGGACATTCCGGTACTGGCGCTTTCGCAGCTGAACCGTTCGGTTGAGTCGCGCGAGGGAAAACGTCCGCAGCTGTCCGACCTTCGTGAGTCGGGTGCCATTGAGCAGGATGCCGACATTGTACTGTTCATCCACCGTCCGGAGTACTACGGAATCACCGAAGACGAAGACGGAAACTCGCTCATCGGGGTGGCCGAAATCATCATTGCCAAACACCGTAACGGTGCGGTAGGCGACGTCAGACTGGCATTCAAGAAAAACCTGGCTAAATTTGCCGATCTCGAAAATATCATTCCGGAAGAAATCGGAGGCGGACAATACGGACAAAAACTGCAATCGAAGATGAACGATGACTCGGGCGACCCGTTCAGCAAAGGAGGAAGTATCCCGGTCAATTCATCGTTCGACAACGATAAATTCAGCCACTATGAAAATTCAGGAGGCGAACATATTCCGTTCTGATCTTCGCCTGAAACGGGTACTGGTTCTGGCCTTGCTTTTGCTGATCAAAACAGCAACGGCAAGTTTCATCCTCATTCCGATGGACGAAAAGCAGAGTAACCACCTGAAAGCCTACGGAATTACCTACTGGACGCTGGAACAGGGCACCGAAGTAAAATGGCTGCTCAATTATCGCGGCGGAAGCTTTTTGATTCAGCACCAGCAGGCTCTGGCCGATGAATGCCTGGTCCGCGGTGTGAGCTTCGAAACACTGGCCGACGGGCAAGCCAACAATCTGCTGGCTGACATCTCGCGCGAGGAGGTGAACCAGGATGCCGTCAGCATGCAGAAAGCCCCCAAAATTGTCGTATACTCGCCGCCCAACAAACAACCCTGGGACGATGCCGTAACCTTGGTTTTAAAGTATGCCGAAATCAAATTCGATGTCATCTACGACGAAGAAATCCTGAACGGGAAACTGAAAGATTACGACTGGCTGCATCTGCATCACGAAGATTTTACCGGTCAGTTCGGGAAATTCTTTCAGGCCTACCAACATGTGTCGTGGTATCAGGAAGAAGTGAAAACCAACAAAGAACTTGCCCAACGCATGGGTTTCCTGAAGGTTTCGGAGATGAAACGGGTGATTACCCGCGAGATTCACCAATTTATCGAGAACGGGGGATTTTTGTTTGCCATGTGTGCCGCCACCGATACCTACGACATTTCGCAGGCAGCTCACGGCATCGACATTTGCGAATCGATGTTTGACGGCGACCCCGCCGATCCGCAGATGAACGAAAAACTCGATTTCGACGCCACCATTGCCTTTCACAATTTCACCATCAACCGCAACCCTTACGAGTACCGATTCTCGGACATTGATGTATCAACTACACGCAAGGTTCCCCGCGAACAGGATTATTTTACGCTTTTTCAGTTCTCGGCCAAATGGGACCCGGTGCCAACCATGCTTTGCCAGAACCACGAGAATATGATCAAAGGTTTTATGGGACAAACCACCGCATTCAACCGCAACCTGGTAAAGCCCAATGTGTTGGTAATGGGCGAAAATAAAGCCGCCAACGAAGCCCGCTATATACACGGCGAAGCTGGCAAAGGATTCTGGACCTTTTACGGAGGCCATGATCCCGAAGATTTCCAGCATTTCGTAGGCGATCCGCCCACCGATTTAAACCTGCACCCCAACTCCCCGGGCTACCGGTTAATCCTGAACAATGTGCTCTTCCCCGCCGCCAGGAAGAAAAAACAGAAGACTTAAACCCGAACTTTTTATTAGCTTTATCGCGAATTCTTTTCTAAGTTTCTTATGTCTGAAGGAAAAAATGATCGGGAACTGATAAAATTACTTCAAAAAGGAAATGTTGAGGCTTTCGATTCGCTGTTTGAAGTGTACAGCTCAAAACTGTTTGGATTCGCTGTTAAATACTTTAAAAATGAAGCGGATGCCGAAGAGTTGGTACAGGAAGTTTTTGTAAAAGTTTGGGAAAACCGGCAAACCCTGAAATCTGAACTGTCATTTAAATCCTACCTTTTTACGATTGCCCTGAATCAAATCCGAAAATACTTCAATAAAAAAGCGGCTTCGCTTCGATACCTGGAAACGATTCAGAACAATCCTGAATTTTCGGAGGACCTTTCAACTGATGAATATGAAAGCGCTTTATCCCGGATTTACCAGATCATCAATCAAATGCCTGTGCGTCGGCTCGAAATATTTACCAAAAGTAAACTCGAAGGCAAAAACGCCAAAGAAGTAGCTGCTGAATTAAACATATCGCCAGGTACGGTTGACAATCAGGTTTCTGAAGCCCTGCGTTTCATCCGAAGCCAATTAAAAACAGAAAATCTCACCTTATTGCTTTTTGCATTTTTATTTGTGTTTTGAGATGGGTTAATGTCGCAAGTATAAATCAATTCCTTTAGGATATTGATATGCAAACCACGCGGCAGATCGAACTAAAATATAGTTTCACCTGATTTTCAATAGATTATTAAAATTCATTTGTTCTTAATAAAAAAAAGTCAGGTTTACCCGTGAGAAAGTCAAGCCCATTGGATATTAGCTTTGAAAGAGGTTAAAAAACGATGACTTTGATTTTCAAATATGAATGATGTGATTAATGAGATGAAGCAGACTATCGAAAGTCTTATACGGAAATATTCTAATGGCACAATCAGCCTCAGAGAACAAACTGAACTATCTGAAATACTGTCTGATGCAAAAAATAAGGATGTAGAGGAAGTCCTGATTCAGCACTGGCAGGAGGAGTTAAACTCAGCTAAAAATGCAGACCATCAGCTAAAGCCTATACTTGATCGGGTACACCACCTAATCCGTCTGAACGAAAGCCGAAAAACTACTCCGATGGGCTTTGGTCAAATCTTTCAGCGTACAGCAGCAATCCTGATCCTTCCACTGCTGCTTTCCTTTGCAGCCTATTATTATTTTCAGCTCAATCAAACTCTGGCAAACGTTTCCTTTGCACAAATTGAGTGCCCGATGGGTGTGCGTACCAAATTTCAGCTGCCCGATGGTACCACAGGATTCCTCAACAGTGGATCGCGCCTTAAATACCTGGTTCAATTTTCAGAAAAGAGGGAAGTCGAACTCACCGGAGAAGCATTTTTTGATGTGGTTCATAACACCGATATGCCCTTCCATGTGCACACATCGAATCTAGATATCAAAGTTCTGGGCACCACATTTAATGTAATAGCCAACGAAGATGAGACAACCGAAGAAATCGTGCTACAAACCGGCAAGGTGGATGTTCTATCCCGAAGCGGTAAGCAGCTGGCCAGTTTGAAGCCCAACGAGCAATTAACCCTCGACATTGAAAAACGAACATTGGACAGGCATGTTGTAGATGCACCACAATACAGTTCATGGAAAGAAGGGAAGCTGGTATTCCGGAACGAAAATATGCAGCAGGTAGCCCGGAGGTTAAGCCGTTGGTATAACGCCGAGGTGGTGGTTGAGGGGCAGTTACTTAACGATTACACCTTTCATGCGACATTTCAGGATGAACCGTTGGATGAGGTTTTAAAATTGCTTTCCATCACAACCCCTTTGAGATTCAGTGAAGAAAAAAGAGCCAGTGATGCCAGCGGTTTTTTTGTAAAACGTAAGATTATTTTAGGTATCAATCAATCCAAGCTCAATCAGTTCAAATAAACATAAAAAAAACAGGAAAGTGTTCGTACCACTTCCCTGCTAAAATCAAGTAGATAAAGCTCTGTAAATTGTTTAACCACTTAATGATTCAAATTTATGAAAAAAAAACGAATCGGTGCGCCGGTGCCTATCCGCGCGCTTTCTAAACTATGGAAAATTATGCGATTAAGTGTATTTCTATTATTGCTAGCTGTAGCTCAAACATTTGCTACTACCAGCTATTCGCAGCAAACGCGCCTGACCGTCAAAATGCAGGATGCAAAGTTGATCGATGTAATAAGCAAAATTGAAGATCAAAGTGAATTTTTCTTTCTGTTCAATCA
>JAEUSS010000021.1 GCA_016788685.1 Prolixibacteraceae bacterium
TGCTTCCCCTTCAGATTAACAGCGTGGAGTTTACAAATTATTCCCCTAAAAATCACCAACTATTTTTGACCACATTGCCCCAAATTCTATAACAGAAAAAGCCAGACGATTCTCGCCTGGCTTTTTTTATTTTTCAAAACAAAATAACTATCGGGTTCTTTCATCACCGAATTAAGTATACAAATATCGTTTGATGTTCCGCTTTGGAGTTTTCTCGAATTCCTTATCAACCAGAATGATTGAACTCAACTGGGCAAATTTGGGCAATTCTTTGTTCACCTGCCTGCAGTTATCGTCCATAATTTCTTTCAGACGTTTTTCGTCCGGTTTTTCGGACTCAATCATTTCGGGATCAGCAAAAACAAACGCCACGAGTTTATTTTCGCGTTCGGTAATTACACATTCGAGCACGTAAGGATAATTACTGAGTTTAGCTTCCATCTCTTCCGGATAGATATTTTGTCCCGAAGGGCCAAGGAGCATATTTTTGCTGCGTCCGCGAATGTATACAAAGTTGTCCGAATCGATAATTCCGAGATCGCCCGTACGCAGCCAACCGTCTGAGTCGATTGCATCAGCTGTGGCTTGTTCGTTTTTGAAATAGCCCTTCATCACATTAGCCCCTTTTACCAGGATTTCACCCACCTGGTTGTACGGATCTTTGGAGTCGATCCGAACTTCCATCCGGTCAACCAATCTCCCGGCAGAAGAAGTCCGGAAGCTGTTCCACGGCTCGTATGAGATCAGCGGCCCGCACTCGGTCATTCCGTATCCAATGGTAAACGGAAATTTTATCTTACGGAAGAATGCTTCAACCTCATGGTTCAGGGGAGCACCTCCAATCACAATTTCGTGGAAATTGCCTCCGAAAGTTTCGATCAGACTGGCTCTTACTTTTTTGTGTATCAACTGATTAATGCCAGGTACTTTTAAAAGAAATCTGACGATCGGTTTTTCGAGTTCGGGCAAAATCCGCTTTTTGTATATTTTTTCGATGACCAGAGGTACCGATAAAATTAACCGGGGTTTTACCTCCTGAAATGCTTTAACTATAAGTTGCGGCGTGGGCACTTTGGAGAGGAAGGTAACATGACACCCCACCGAAACCGGGAAAAGGAACTCGAACAACAAGCCGAAAACATGAGCCATGGGCAGAAAAGAAACAATACGTTCGCCGGCCTGTAAAGGCATGTGATCTTGCGCATATATGATGTTAGACAACAAACTGCGCGCAGGAATCATTACCCCTTTGGTGAACCCGGATGTCCCGCTGGTATAGGAAATAATACTAAGGTCTTCTCCGTCATATTCATCCAGTTCATAGTTGTCCGGAGTCGACTGTCCGGCATATTCAACAGTAAAACATTTTTCCCAGAGCTCCTTTTCTTCCGGAGACCGGAAAGAAAGTGCCGAAAAATCGGCGAGACTGACAACACCTCTAATCCCTGGAATTTTATCGCCGTCGAGTTTGTCAAAAAGATTATCAGTTACAAAAAGAAACAGGGATTCGGAGTGGTTGAGGATATGGAGGATGTCATCCGGATTAAAATCGGGAAGAACCGGAACGGCCACTCCGCCATAGCCTGCAACGGCCAGAAACGAGATGGCCCAATTGGATGAATTGCGCCCAAGAATAGCAATTTTGTCTCCTTTTTGGATACCGCTTTCCCGGAAGTAACAATGAATCTGGCGAATCATTTGCGCCGCTTCGCCAAAAGTAGTTGTTGATCCCTGAAAGTCTGAAAAGGCAGGCAGCGCCCAATTCTTCCTGAAACATTGAGTATACATCCCAATAAGTTTATCTCTCTCCATAGTGCAAAAATTCAATTCTTAAGGTTTGCTATTACCGTTAAAAAAGCCAAAAGTACTCAAACATCTTTAACAATTCGCATCATCCTGCTGATCGTGTCGTCAAGCTGATCAATACTGGTCGTCCCGATGGTCATGCAGTCAACATTTTTACTACCAATGACGTAACGAAGCGACTTTTCGCGTTGTTGCTCCCCGGTCAGTTTTCCCTCGCCAAAAATTTTCATTCCGATGATTCCCTTCCCGTTGTCGTGAGCTTTCTTAAGAGTAGCCATTACGTCTTCCGAAGAGGCATCCATGATCACACTTTCAGGATTAATCCGAGCTAAAATTACGTCTACCCACGGATCGTCAACTGCCAGTTTCAATGCGTCAAAACTGTGGCACGAAACCCCAAGGCTTTTTACAATTCCTTTTTGTTTGGCCTCCGAAAGAGCATCAATGTATGGCTTTTTCTCTTCCTGCCACCTCGCGTTGGTCATGCAATGCAGCAACAAAATGTCGAAATAGTCGGATCCGGTTTCGGTCCTGAACCGGTCGATAGTTTTGGCAGGAGTATCCATGTTCCATTTTTCGGGCCGCGTCCATATTTTCGAAAGCAGGATAGCTTTTTCGCGCGGAACTTCTTTCAATATCTCTTTCACATTTTGATGCGAACCGTAGAGGTCGGCAGCATCATAAAAGGTTACACCGCGTTCGTAGGCACGACGGGCAATTTTCACCCAGTTACCGACTCCCATCCGGGTCATATCTGACGATTGATTCCCGCCGTGAGTCCCGGTTCCAAGAGCCAGACGAGGGACTATCAGTCCCGTCTTTCCCAGTTTCACGCGGTCGATGTGCACATTGGGGTTGCCAGCATATGCAACATTCGCAAAGCCTGAACTTACAACAGCGGCACCAATGAGGCCGGTCTGAATAAATTGTCTTCTCGAGATTTGTTTCATATCGAATTGATCCGGTTAAGTTGCCAAATAAAGTAATCAGATCCGGAATACCTCGTCCCGAAGAAGTCCCGTATTCGCTTATTCCGGCCCGATGAAGATAAGAAAATATTTCAATGTCTGAATCCGTCAAGGCTCTAAGCAACTGGGATACAAACGGAAAACTATTGTTAGAAAGCTGTTAGTAACAAATCGGCCGACACGAATAACATTCAGGAATCGGATATTATTTTTAACTATTTTTAGCGCTCATTTTAAAATCAACTTAAAGTTTACATTATGAAGAGATTAGTACTTGCCTTTATTGCCAGTTTATTTGCCTTCGGGGCCTTTAGTCAGAATATCCAGACTCACTACGACATGGGTGATGGCAGAGGTTATCTGACTACAACTGTTGAGATGTTCAGACCCGACAAAACCGGGAACACCTTTTTCTTTATTGATTTTGACTATGGAAGCAATGCGGTAAAGAACAGCCCCTCCTCAGCTTATTTCGAAATCGCTCGTTGCTTTAAACTCGCAGATTCGCCTTTTAGCTGGCATGCTGAATACAATGGTGGTCTTGGACAAGGAAGAGCTGGCAATGCAAGTTACGGTTATTCAATCAGCAACGCCTGGTTAACC
>JAEUSS010000057.1 GCA_016788685.1 Prolixibacteraceae bacterium
CAACTGATTACTGAGAATAAGATCCGGGAAATCGTTCAATTGATCCCCGACGAATGGCTTCAGTGGGAATTACAGAACGAAACGCCGGAGCAGTTAAGAACCGTCTATTTCACTTTTTTAAGTACCCGTCTGAATTATTCAAACCAGTTTATTCAAACCGCCCAGGATGCAGCAAAAAAATCAATATGAATATGCGATAGTACGGGTTGTTCCGGTAGTCGAACGCGAAGAGTTCGTCAATGCCGGGGTGATCCTATTCTGTAAAAAGGAAAAATTCATCCGGATGAAGTACCATCTTTCTCAGGATAAGATACTGATACTGAAACCTGATGCTGAGATAGAGGAAATCCGCAAAAACCTGGAGGCTTTCCGGATCATCGCGGAGGGAGAAAAAGGGGGCGGACCGATTGCATCTATGGAACCAGCCGAACGCTTTCGATGGCTCTGCGCGGTGCGCAGTGCATCGATACAAACTTCAAGGCCCCACACTGGCCTTAGCTACGATCTGAAAAAAACATTCAATACCCTTTTTGATGAAATGGTAGGTTAACTCTCTTCTAATACTTAGGGTTGGTGAATGTGGCCTTCCGGTCCAGAAAAGAATATTTTATTACGGATTAAATAGCCGGATTTTAATTGTTCTCGTTCCGGGGGAACCAAAATTTGGCCTTTTTCATTCTTTTTACCCATTGAAAATAAATACCCATGGTGCCATGGTTTGAACTTGGTCAACCACTGAAGATTTTAAATGCTGCAACAATGTGATGAGTAATGTGAATGTAATCTGGGGATTGAATAAGGACGAAAAAAAATATCTTTGCCTTGAAAACTCCATGTTTGCCGGGTACATCGGGAGCTAATTTAGGCGCAGGTTTGTTTACCAAATAATGTTTTAACTGCATTAACACATTCAAAATGGAAAAACTAAAATTCTTACTGACTGTCTTTCTGGCTTTAAACATATTGATTTTGAAAGCTCAGGTTATCCGGTTTGAAAAAGATAAACTGGAAGCGACTAATGTATCCATGTCAGCTGAGAAACTACAAGGTAAAGAGGCTATTAAGGTCATTAAAAACCCGGAAATAAAGGAGGTAGACCAGCCTACGTTTGTAAAAATCATGGGAACAAATTTTCGAAACGGAACAATCGAGGTATCGGTATTGAGCAGGCTTTTGCCCGATGCACCTGAACTTGCCAGAGGTTTTATCGGAGTTGCTTTCAGGATAAATGAAGACAATTCCAAATTCGAATGCATTTACATCCGACCCACTAATGCAAGAGCAGACGACCAGATCAGGAGAAACCACTCCATCCAGTATTTTTCTTTTCCTGATTTTCCTTTCATGAGAACCAGAAAAGAAACACCTGAGAAGTACGAGTCATATACGGATATGGCGCTCAACGAATGGATTAAAATCAAAATAAAGGTTAATGACGCGAAGGCTCAATTGTTTATAAATGAAGCCATCCAACCCTGTTTGATTGTCAATGATTTAAAACACGGAGCCGATTCTTCCGGTGAAATCGGCTTATGGGTTGATGTGGGCACCGAAGGCTATTTCGCTGATTTGAAGTTTTATGAACAGAAATAAAATATTCCATTTATTCCTATTAAAACAACAGATCCGATGACTCGAAGTCATCGGATCTGTTGTTTTAGTTAATAGCCCAGCGCATCCATCAGTTTCTCATTCAGTTTCCGGTTTTTGCCCTTAAACGGGTGGCAATGAATGTGAATAGCCGGATTAAAATTCAGTTCGATGATAGCATAATTATCGGCTGTGGCTTCGGCTGAAACATCCGGAATGATCATATCCAAACCGGTAATAACCACATTCAGTGCTTTGGCAGCGCGAACAGCAATTCGCTTGTACGAATCCGGGATATCGTCGGTGTAATCGATACTGTCACCACCGGTACTGATGTTCGAATTTTCGCGCAGGTAAACGATTTCTCCTGAATCGGGAATCGTATCAAAATCTTTCCCTTGTTGTTTCAGGAATATCGCTTCGGCTTCTTCCAGCCTGATTTTTTCGAGTGGCGTGCGATAGCCTTTGCCCCGCAAAGGATCGTGATTTTTCAGTTCGACCAACTCGCGGATTGTCCTCGTTCCGTCGCCGGTGACATTGGCCGGAACACGATGTAAAATACCCGCTACCTCATCGCCAATTACGAAAAAGCGAAACTCCCTTCCGGCGATAAATTCTTCAATCAGGATAGTGGTATCGTGCTCAAAGGCAATATCAACAGCCCTTCTGTAAGTTTTATCGTCCTGATTTTCTTTCAGGATGGTAATCCCCAATCCAAAATTGGTTTGGTTGGGCTTGATCACCACCGGCTTTCCCCGATGAATCAAAAAGTCTGCTTTTGCTGCATCTGGGTCGGTATACTCCAGCCCTTTCGGAACACGTATTTTATGTTCTTCGAGAATTTTCTTGGTCACCAGCTTGTTTTCCATGGCCAGAATGCTGGCATAATTATCGAGCGAGGTTTTGGTAGCCTGCTTCACATACTGAATGTTGCCGCCCTTTTTCAGCCGGACAAAATTCTCTTTCCGGTCGAGTATTTCGAACGAAACTCCGCGTTTAACCGCCTCGCGTAGCAGCAATTGAGTCGAAAGTTCCATATCTTCCAACCCGTGAAACTGGTAACTTTTGTTGCGGCTCTCATTCAGGTATTCGCTGGCTCTTTGAATGTGAAACCGCACATAGCCATCCTTGACCACACCGCTCAAAACATCGTAAACCTTACGGGTTTCCGGCTTTCCGGCCAATTGCAAAGCCTGATTCAGGGCGGCATGATATTCCGGATGATCAATTCCGTGTTGCTCAAACAACTGAATGATTTGCTGAATGATTGCCTGAGCTTTGTGCCAAACGTTCTGCTTTTCCTCATCAATCAGGAAAGGCGTGCTGTTTAGTCCGTAGAGCGCAACCCCGGTGTGGTACCGATTGGCCTGAGCCTGAG
>JAEUSS010000097.1 GCA_016788685.1 Prolixibacteraceae bacterium
TCCCGCAACTCGCAGGAACCATCTGCAATTAGCGGACGGCTCCCGCAGCCCGCAGGAACCATCTGCAATTAGCGGACGGCTCCCGCAACTCGCAGGAACCATCTGCAATTAGCGGACGGCTCCCGCAGCCCGCAGGAACCATCTGCAATTAGCGGACGGCTCCCGCACTCCGCAGGAACAATCTGCAATTTGCGGACGGCTCCCGCAGCCCGCAGCGATCATCTGCAATTTGCAGAAGCTTGCCGCTAACCCGCGGCAACGATTTGGGATGAAATCATATTCTTGCGGAAATAAAAAAGATGATCTATCGGTATTTGAGATTTCTGTCCTCAAGCCGGACGGGCTCTTCCTTTTCCATTCGATGAAAAGGGCGCCAGAATCTGGTCAAAACGAACCCTCCGCCGGGCGTTTTGACGGCCTGCCCACGCACTTCGATGAAGGGAATATCAGTTGAACGGGGACTGTTTAATCCGGAAACTTGTCCCGCCTAAGGAGAAAAAGCGTAAAGAAAACCGAAGCAGTGAGCGTGAAGAAAATTTCCCTGTTTGACGACCAAAGGGAGGAGTTTGGAAATTTTTAGCGAAACGTATTCGTTTTTTAGCTTTTTATCCTTCAGCGGCGGCTCTTTTTGGTTACTTTTTCCAGCTGAAGGGAAAAAGTAACAGCCCGTCCGGCTGGAGGACTAGGTAGCTGAATTAATGGTTTATTTTTCATCATATCAATCCGGAGATAAAATTCCGGAAACGTTGTCATTTGGGCAACGATTTTCAGGAATTGGAGCATAAAAAAAGACTGCGGGAATGAGTCCGGCAGTCTTTCATCAGGTATGTTTTTTCTGAAGTTTATTCGAAGCTGTTTACGCCAGCCACTTCAGCAGTTTTGTCTACTTTTTTAATCAAACCCTGAAGTACTTTTCCGGGGCCGATTTCGGTGAACAAGGTCGCGCCGCCGGCGATCATGTTTTTGGCCGTCTGGGTCCAGCGAACCGGTGCAGTCAGCTGCGAAATCAGGTTTTGTTTAATCACTTCCGGATCAGAAGTCGGCGCGGCATTCACGTTTTGGTAAATCGGGCAAACCGGGGCCGAGAACGGAGTCGCTTCAATGGCAGCGGCCAGTTCTTCGCGGGCAGGTTCCATCAGTGGCGAGTGGAAAGCGCCGCCGACAGCCAGCTTCAGGGCACGTTTAGCTCCGCGGGCAGTGAGTGCTTCGCAGGCTTTGTCGATTCCTGAAATCGAACCCGAGATGACCAATTGTCCGGGGCAGTTGTAGTTGGCCGGAACCACCACGTCGTCAATCGAAGCGCAAACTTCTTCAACCACTTCGTCGTCGAGTCCGACAATAGCGGCCATGGTCGAAGGTTCAATTTCGCAGGCTTTCTGCATGGCCAGTGCGCGTTTCGAAACCAGTCGCAAGCCGTCTTCAAAGCTGAGGGCTCCGTTGGCAACCAGGGCCGAGAATTCGCCCAGTGAATGACCGGCAACCATTTCAGGCTGAAAATTTTCAAGCGTTTTGGCCAGCAATACCGAGTGAAGGAAGATAGCCGGCTGGGTGACCTTGGTTTGTTTCAGGTCCTCGTCGGTTCCGTCAAACATGATGTCGGTAATCCTGAATCCTAAGATTTCGTTGGCTTTTTCGAAAAGTTCTTTAGCCAAAGGCGATTTATCGTACAAGTCTTTGCCCATTCCCGGGTATTGTGCACCCTGTCCTGGAAATACGTATGCTTTCATTCTTGAAATTTTAAATTTACAGCGGCCAAATATACTAATTACCGAGCCATTGACCACCTCGGCCCGAATTTATTTCGGAAACGGTTCCGATCCTGAAGTTTGTTCAGGAAGCACCCCTTCTTCGCGGCAGATTTCCAGGATCGCTTTCAGGCTGTCGTCAATGTTGTCGTCAATTCCTACTGAAAAGCGCACCAGTCCCTGCGACAGCCCCATTTGTTTTTGCACCGGATCAGGAATTTCGGACGAGGTACTTTTGCCCGAGCAGCTGAACAATGTTTTGAAATATCCCAGGCTCACTGCCAGGTAGCCGACATCGGCCTGCTGCATCCGTTGCATCACCTGGTTGGCCCTGGCAACCGTTCCGAAATCGATGGCCAGCATGCCGCCATAGCCGTAGCCGGGATTCATCAGCTGCCGGTGAAGTTCGTGCTGCGGGTGGGTTTCAAGGCCCGGATAGGACAGTTTCAGGCCGGCTTCCGATAAGTTGCGCGCCAGGTACATGGCGTTTTTGCTGTGCTGTTTGATGCGCAGGTGCAGCGTGTGCAGGTTTTTATGAATGGAAGCCGAGCGCAACGGATCGAGCACCGGGCCAAGCAGCATGGCAGTTCCGTTGTTTACGTTCGACAGGTCGTCGACAAACTGTTTGGTGCTGCAAATAGCCCCGGCCACGCAGTCGTTTTTGCCGTTGATGAATTTGGTCATGCTGTAAACCACCACATCGGCACCCATCCGGGCGGGCGACATGATCATCGGGGTAAACGTATTGTCGACCATCAGCAGCAGCCCGTTGCGGTGCGCGATCTCGGCCAGTTTCGGGATGTCCGAAACCTGGAGCAGCGGGTTGGTTACACTTTCAGTATAAATAACCCGGGTGTTTGGGCGGATGGCGGCTTCAACCTGGTCGGTGCGGGTAATATCTGCAAAACTGACTTCGATGTTGAACTTGGGGAGGTAATTTTTCAGGAAAGCGTAGGTTCCGCCATAGGTCGTCACCGAAGTAACAATGTGGTCGCCGGCGCTGCAAATCTGCAGAATGGCGCAGGTAATGGCAGCCATTCCTGAAGCCGTAATCCAGGCCGACTCGGTGTCTTCCATGGCGGCCAATGCTTCAGCCAGGTTTTTGTTGGTCGGATTCCAGTGCCGCGAATAGAGGAAACAGCCTTCCATATGCCCCAGAAAGGTTTCTTCCATGTCTTCGGCATGTAAAAACGTATAGGTCGACGAATCGGTAATCGATGGATTTACTCCTCCGAACTCGCCGAACTGTTTTAGATGCTGAATTTTTGAAGCCGGATTAAATTGCATAGTGTCATGTTTTTTAGATTTTCTGAAAGTTAGGCTTTCGGAAATCGGAATGACATGACTTTTTTTAGGTGTTTCAGCTATTGTTTAACATCAGGGGAGGTAAATCACACCGCCCGAATGGTCGCGAAGTGCTCCGGTAACCGACTTCAGGCAATTGACTTCGTTCCGGAGGCGCAGAACGCCGAGGAACGCAAAGATGATGGCTTCCTTGAAATCGATAATCTGTGCTGACGGAACGATGGTTTTATGCTTGGTCTTTTCGCTGAACAGTTCGATGAGGAATACATTGCGCGCACCGCCTCCGGTGATCAGAATCTGTCCTTTCGGGTATTGATCTACTGCCAGGCTGAGCTGGTCTGAAACGTGCTCGTAGAGTGTCCGTAAGATATCCTGCGGTGTCAGCTGAAACGAATGGATCAGCGGAAGAAATTCTTCAATAAACCACTCACGTCCCAGCGATTTGGGGCCTTTTTGCTGATAAAATTCAAGTCCGTTCAGGAGGGAGAGCAATTCTTCCTGTACCTGTCCGGAGCGGCCCAGGTTGCCGTCGAGGTCATATTCGTAGCCCAGTTCTTTGGCGAAATGATTAAAGGCCATGTTTGCCGGGCCAATGTCGAATGCCCTGCGCTGGCCGTCTTCACGGAAGGAGATGTTGGCAAATCCTCCAAGGTTCAGGCAAAACTCAAAGTCGCCAAAGAGCAGTTCGTCGCCGATGGGCACGAGCGGGGCGCCTTGTCCTTTTAATGCCACATCCAGAGTCCTGAAATCGCAGGCCGTTGTTAATCCTGAATAAGCAGCAATCGCAGCGCCGTTGCCAATCTGGAGGGTCAGCCGGTTGTGCGGCTGGTGAAAAACGGTATGCCCGTGCGAGGAAACCAGGTCGGGTTTTTCAGGAAGACCGGCACAGAAACCGGCGACCTGCTTACCGACAAATTTTCCGTATTCATTGCTCAGTAAGGCCAGATCGAGCGCGTACATTTCCGAAGCTGTCGAAAGTTTATTGACCCATTTGTGCGAGTAAGGTACGGTAGCCGCTTTCAGGATTTCAAATTTCCAAGATTGCCCGAAAGAAAAGCGGCAGGCGACCAGGTCCAGGCCGTCAAGCGAGGTGCCCGACATACAACCGATGCTCAGATAGGTTTCCATTACTTGTAAAAATTTGCCTTGTAAGTACTTGTATTGCCTTTGTAATCCGTTACTTCAAAGATTAAGGTGTGTTTCTTATTAAACGAAAACCTCTTTTTATCAAACGAATAACTGATTAAATTGTTTTTCAGGTCGTATTCAAACAAAACCCATTGTCCGTCGATGGTGCCGCGGTAGGTTTCGATTCCCGAAAGATTATCGGTTACTTTAAACTTCAGTGCGTTGGCGTCGGTCAGAGTTTTCTTCTCGGCAATGCTCAGCGGAACAATTTTCGGAGCGACGGTGTCAACTGCCAGGGCGTAATTCCCCAACACCCGGATGTTTCCTTCGACCCAGCCATCAACATATTTTCCGGTAGCCGAAAATATTCTTCCTGAAACCGGGTCAATTTGAGCCAGCATAACTTTACTCCGCAAATGTTCGGGAATATGACCGGCTTTTATCTTCAGCGGGCAGGCATGATGTAAGGCAACGTACGGAGTATGTAACTGATACGTCGGAGAAAGAAATTTGGGCAGTGTTGTTTTCCTGACATAGATAAAATCGACATCGTTGTACAAGGTGCCATCGGGTACCGAAAACTCGAGTTCGTCATTCCGGATGTGGTTGCTCCGGTTGTATTTAAACATTTCGCCCGTTGGTTCTTTTGCGGTAACCGGCGACTTTTGCGCCTGAACAGTGAAGGATAGACTGGAGGCATTGCCGTGCACATCGGTAACCTCGTATTTTACCTGGTGCTGCTGGCCGTCAACCGCCTTGAAAATTCCTCTTTTCTCAACCGTGTCGTAAATGTTCAGTTTATTGCCGGGTTCCAGCCAGGTCCGGTACAGCCGCTGCCCGTAGCGAACGGCCCGCTCGTAGTCAATGTGCGAGTTGATATACCTCGACTCTTCCAGTTTATACTCGTCCATGGTAAACGAATAAATGAGCTGACCGTCAACAGACAGCTTTATTGAATAGATGCCGCATTTATTTGCGCTTCCGTCGAGCAGGTCGATGGTCTGAATGCCGAAGCCGATTTTTCCTGAAACGGGGATCGTTTGTTTAGTCTTCAGCTGATAGGCGTTTCCGGCTAAAATCGTTTCGAAACGTTGCGGTATTTGTTTTCCCGAGACGGAGGCATCATCGGAAACCGGGTAAACCATCAGTGCCTGAATCAGGGGTTTGGTTTTATCTTTTACAGGCATGTTAAATAATAACGGATTTAACATCAGCTGTTCCTTTGTTCTCCTGATTTCGAAATGCAGATGAGGTCCGGCAGAACTTCCGGAGTTACCGCCTTTGGCAATTTGTTCACCCTTTTTTACGGGTAAAATTCCCTCAGGAACCGTTTGGTCGATGGCAAAGGTCTCTTTTTCGTATTGAATCTGGCGGATGTAGTCTTCAATTTGCGGCGCAAAACTGCTGAGGTGACCATAAACAGTGGTTGTGCCGTTCGGGTGGTTGACGTAGAGCGCGTTTCCGTAGCCTGTTGCCGAAACGGATATCCTGGAAATAAAACCGTCGGCGGCAGAATAAAT
>JAEUSS010000105.1 GCA_016788685.1 Prolixibacteraceae bacterium
TCTACGGTATCCTCCACTGAATGGGCGATAGCGTCAACCTGAGTGCTTGAGTTTCCATGGCAAATGATAAAATATTTACATTCGGTATGGTTGATTTTTGTTAAGTCTATCTTTACAATATCGATGCCTTTCTTTCTTTGAATCCCTTCAACAATGGCCTGAATTAATTGTTCAGTTTCTGTGTCAATAACGCTTTTGTTCATAAATTTTTATTAGAACTACAAAGATAAATTTTTTACTTTATCAGATGTGATTAAACTTGCAGAACCAAATCCCGACTGATTTCAGGAAATACAAAATTAATCTTGTCAAATGGATAAAATCATTGGAAATTCGATCGTCCGTCTGTCACAGACCGATTCTACCAACAACTATGCCAACAGCCAAATACGAGAGACTGACGTGTCGGAGGGTACTGTCTTTTTGGCATACGAACAAACCTCGGGAAGAGGGCAGGTAGCGAATTTCTGGGAAAGTGAACCCGGACAGAACCTTACCTTTTCGCTGGTTCTATATCCTGATTTTATTGAGATACGCCGCCAGTTCATGCTGTCGAAGGTCGTTGCTCTTGGTGTTTATGAGGCTCTGAATAAGTATGTTGATTTGCTGAAAATAAAATGGCCCAACGATATTTATGCGGGTAACCAAAAGCTTGGGGGCATTTTAATTGAGAACTCTATCATGTACGGATTACTGAAAACATCGGTTGCGGGGATCGGGTTGAACATCAATCAGACGGTTTTTCGCAGTAATGCGCCCAATCCGGTGTCGTTAAAGGGACTGACAAATGAGCACTTCGACTGTGATAAAATACTGACTGAAGTTTTATCGGGAATCGACCATTTCTATATGCTTTTGCGTAACGGTGAAGAGGACGAGATCAACCGGGAGTTCATTTCTAAACTTTACCGACTAAACGAAATGCATCAGTTTCGTGCTGAAGACGAGATTTTTGAAGGCATGATTGTCGGAGTCAACGAAATTGGGCAGCTTCAGATCCGGCGGTTGGACGGAAAGATGCTCGAATTCCATTTCAAAGAAGTCGAGTTTTTGCAAAATACCTGATTAATAGAGAATCCCTTTGCAGAAGCCGTTCGTCGCCTGTGACGTTTCTGCATAAAAACAGAGGCCAACGACAACGAAAGGCCTTGAAGCTTCGGGATTCCGGGGCCGGCTATTGTGGCTTATTTGTAAGGCAAGGCCGCCAGCATATCTGCCATCCGGTTTATTCCTTCTTCCAGTTTTTTGTTTACAAGCATTTTGACCATCATGCTCATATCGGCATCAAGGGTCAGTCTCAGTTTCGTTTCGTAAGCGGCAACGGGTAACAGTTGAATCCAGAAAGTGATACTTACCGGCAGAGCTCCGCTGCTGCTAACTTTGATAGTTTTGTGTGCTTCGCGCTCAATGATGCGGATTTCGGCCAGTCCCATGCCTGCAATCTGGAAACGACAGGAGTCTGCATCGGATTCAAAATTTGAAATCTTGATCTGGGGAACCTGTTCTGTCATTTTTGCCAAAAGGCCTTCGTTAACATATTTGGATAAATTCTCGAAGTTCGACAGGTAATTATAAATGATTTCCTGATTGTTGTTGACTGTTTTTACGTCACTGACATATTTGGTGCTCGCCATATTTTCTACGGTTTTAGATATAAAAATTCCCCTTTTCTGATTAGAAAAGAGGAATTGTGTTATTCTGTTAATTAATTATTTACCCCAGCTTTCCGGTTGTTCGCGCCACTTGTTCAGTTTTTCAACTTCTTCAGGCTTAACGTCTCCGGATTGTAATGCCAGGTCAATCAGAACCTGGTAGCGGCTTAAAGCAGTGAGTTCAAGTCCGGCATCAGCAAAGTTTTTACGGGCTTGCGGAAAATTGTAGGTGAAAATAGCCACCATTCCCAAAACATCGCCGCCGAAATTTGTGATCGCATCGGCAGCTTTCAGGCTGCTGAGTCCGGTTGAAACCAAATCTTCGATGATTACGACCTTTTGTCCGGCTTTCATGTCACCTTCAATCAGGTTCTCCAGCCCGTGATCTTTGGGTTTTGACCGAACATAAATGAACGGCAGTCCCAGTTCCTGGGCAACCAGCATTCCGTGGGCGATTGCACCCGTGGCAACTCCCGCGATTACTTCGACCTGCGGATATTTTTCGCGGATAATTTTGCAAAACTGTTTGCAGATAAATGTACGTTCTTCAGGATAAGACATGATTTTGCGGTTGTCGCAATAAATCGGTGCTTTCCAGCCTGAAGCCCATGTGAAAGGATTGTTGGGCTGAACTTTTATGGTGTTTATCTGAAGGAGTTTCTTTGTAACTTCGAGTTGAATTTGTTCGATCATGGTATCTTTGTTTTTTTACTAAATAACGATGACAAATGTACAAAGTTTTTTTCAATGACTCTATCATCGAAATAGCTTCTGAAATTAAAAAATCATCAAATCATAATATTACCCGTATGGTTAATTCTGATTGTTATGATTTTGTAAATCAGATTGTTTCTGAAGTACAGTCAGGTGGTTACAGGTCTGATTCATTAATTGTGTCTCAGGAAGTTAGTCTGCTTTGGAATCACTTCAGAAGTCAGTTTGCCGAA
>JAEUSS010000119.1 GCA_016788685.1 Prolixibacteraceae bacterium
TTCAAAGACCGGATCATCAGGGCAACAGTCTGCAAAAACAATAAACAACTGTTTCACTGACAAGTACAGATTCAGGCACTTTTCACATCACTGATACAGCCTTCTTTGTATTCGGCGATGATGTTTTTCACCATCTGAGGAGAAACGCGCCCGTAGACTTTCTCGCCGACCATCACCACAGGAGCCAATCCGCAGGCACCAACACAGCGCAGGCAGTTGAGCGAAAACTTACCGTCCGAAGAAGTTTTACCCACCTCAATGCCCAACTGGCGTTTAAACTCGGCCAGTACCTGCTCTGAACCGCGCACGTAACAAGCGGTCCCCATGCAAATAGAAATCGGGTGCTCACCCATCGGGATCATGGTAAAAAAAGAATAGAATGTAACCACGCCGTACACTTTAGCCACAGAAACATTCAATTCTTTAGCGATGACTTCCTGCACCTCGGCAGGCAAATAACCCAATTTTCCCTGAACCTGATGCAACACATTGATCAGTTCGTTGCCTTGATTCCCAAAATCTGAACAGACTTCCCTGATCAGTCCAACGGTTTTTTCTGAGAGTTTTATTCCCGGCATATGCTATTATTTTGTGTTTTATTACCAATTTGTTCGTTCTCTGCTCTTTCTCCTGTTACCCTGTGGTTATTTTTCCCCGGAGAACAGGGAAGCAGAAAGTCAGCTGCGGTCAAAATATCGGGTATGCAGCAAATGATGTGCTTTCTCGCTCATCGGGGCACCCAGAAATTCCTCGTAAAGTTTCATGATGTATGGATTTTCGTGCGATTTACGGAGTGTTTTATTCTTGTCTTCAGAATAAATGGCACGCTGGCGTTTTTTCAGGATTTCAGCATCGCCATGATGGTAAGGCTGACCACCGCCACCGATACAACCTCCCGGACACGACATAATTTCGATCGCGTGAAACTCACTGTTTCCGGCCTGAATATCTTCGAGCAGTTTACGGGCATTCCCCAAACCATGCGCAATACCGATGTTGATTGGGGTTCCGTTAAAATCAATCGTCGCTTTACGCAAACCATCCATTCCGCGCAATTCTTCAAAATCGACCCGAGGCAGCGGTTTCCCGGTATAAACCTCATAAGCCGTGCGAACGGCAGCTTCAATTACACCGCCTGTTGTACCAAAAATAACTCCGGCACCTGTTGATTCACCCAAAGGCGCATCAAAATCTTCATTCGGCAATGATTTAAAATCAATGTTACCCAGATTGATCAAATGAGCCAGTTCGCGGGTGCTCAGTGCAAAATCCACATCAGGGTTCCCATTTACCGAAAATTCAGGACGGCTGCTCTCGTATTTCTTAGCCAGACAAGGCATAATGGAAACAACAACCAGATTCTCACGTTTCACCCCTATTTTATCGGCAAAGTAAGTTTTTGCGACAGAGCCAAACATTTGCTGGGGAGAACGTGCTGTTGAAGGAATGTCCTTCATTTCCGGAAACTGATGCTCAAAAAACTTCACCCAGGCAGGGCAACAGGAAGTCAGGATCGGAAGTTTTACATTTTTATCGCCTTCCATAAAAGCCGACAGGCGGTTGAGCAACTCGGTCCCTTCTTCCAGGATAGTCAGGTCGGCAGCAAAATCGGTATCAAAAACGTAATCGAAACCTAAACGGCGAAGTGCTGCGACCATTTTACCGGTGACCAGCGTTCCGGCAGCCATTCCGAATTCTTCGCCCAAAGCTGCGCGTACGGCAGGTGCCGTCTGAACCACAACTGTTTTGGACAGATCGGAAAGGGCACGGATCACAGCTCCGGTTTCGTCCACCTCGGTCAAGGCTCCGGTGGGGCAAACAGCCACACACTGACCACAATAGGTACAAACAGAATGGTCGAGGTTCATTTCGAATGCCGGAGCAACAACTGCCTGGAACCCGCGATTGACTGCGGAAAGAACTCCAACAGTCTGCACATCGTTGCACATGGTTTCACAACGGCGGCACATGATGCACTTGTTGATTTCACGAATAATAGCAGGCGAAGTATCTTCGCGGTACACCGACTGTTCGCCCTGATAATGAATCTGGCGGATTCCTAGATGATTAGCCATATCTTGCAGTTCGCAATTACCTGACTTGGCACAAATCAGGCAGTCGGCCGGATGGTCGGACAAGATCAGTTCCACCACTGTCCGGCGGGCGTTTACAACCCTGATCGAATGCGTATTCACTTCCATTCCTTCGGCAGCTTCGGTACAGCAAGCCGGAGCCAGATTTTTCCGGCCTTTGATCTCGACCACACAAACGCGGCAGCCACCGGGCTTATTTTCGATGTTCATATCGTCCAGTTTCATGTAGCAAAGTGTCGGAATATCAATTCCAATGCTGGACGCAGCTTTAAGTACGGTCGTTCCTTTGCGGACAACTACCGGTTTTTGATCTATGGTGAGGTTTATCATTTCCATAACAGATACTTTTAGGCAATTAATACAGCGTCAAACTTGCACTTGGTGAAACACAAACCACATTTGATACACAAAGACTGATCAATGTAATGCGGACTGCGCTTTTCTCCGGAAATGGCGCCTACCGGACAATTCCTGAAACAAAGTGTACACCCGGTACATTGGTCGGCATCAATGGAATAGTGCATCAAAGCTTTACACTGGCCAGCCACACATTTATGCGAAGTAACATGTGCCAGATATTCGTCATGAAAATGATCGAGCGTTGAAAGTACAGGGTTCGGCGATGTCTGCCCCAATCCGCACAGCGAAGTGTCTTTTATAACAGTACTCAGCATTCTCAGCCGGTCGAGGTCTTCAACTTTTCCGTTTCCTTCGGTTATTTTTTCCAGAATTTCGTGCAGACGTTTATTCCCGATCCGGCAAGGTGTACACTTTCCGCACGATTCGTCGAGTGTAAATTCGAGGTAAAATTTGGCGATAGCAACCATACAGTCCGAATCATCAAGAACAATCATCCCCCCCGACCCCATCATTGATCCGGCTGCCAGCAGATTGTCGTAATCAATGGGCGTATCCAGGAATGACCTGGTCAGACAACCGCCAGAAGGTCCTCCGGTTTGAACCGCCTTGAATTCGCGCCCATCTTTGATTCCTCCGCCGATATCGTAGATAATTTCGCGAAGGGTAATTCCCATCGGAACTTCAATCAACCCTACGTTATTAATTTTTCCGGCCAGAGCAAATACTTTTGTGCCTTTCGACTTCGCTGTCCCGATTGAAGAAAACCATGCGGCTCCTTTGTTGATGATAACCGGGATGTTGGCAAATGTCTCCACATTATTCACATTGGTTGGTTTCCCGTTGTATCCTTTCTCTGCCGGGAACGGAGGTTTTACGGTCGGTTCACCGCGTTTTCCTTCCATCGAGTGAATCAGTGCAGTTTCCTCGCCGCACACAAAAGCCCCGGCTCCGTATCGAATCTCGACATCAAAATTAAAGCCGGCCCCCAGAATATCGTTGCCCAGCAATCCGTATTCGCGCGCCTGAATGATCGCAACTTTCAGCCGTTCGATAGCAAGCGGATACTCGGCCCGGATGTATATCAGCCCTTTGTCGGCGCCAATGCAGTAACCGCAAATGGCCATGGCTTCGAGCACCGAATGCGGATCGCCTTCCAGAATCGAGCGATCCATAAAGGCACCGGGGTCGCCTTCATCGGCGTTGCAAACCACATATTTCTGATCGCCCACCGATTTGCGGGTCAGTTCCCACTTCAGGCCTGTGGGAAAACCGCCGCCGCCACGCCCCCGAAGCCCTGAATCTTTGATTATTCCGATCACTTCATCCGGGGTCTTTTCAGAAAGGCAGGTGCCCAGAGCAGCATAACCGTCACGGCCAATGTATTCTTCAATGTTTTCAGGATTGATGAACCCGCAATTGCGCAAAGCTATCCGGATTTGCTTTTTGTAAAAATCCATGCCCTTGGAGTCTCCGACAAATTCTTTGGTCTCCGGATCTTTGTAAAGTAAGCGTTCCACTTTTCGCCCTTTAATGATATGCTCATCCACGATCTCAGGCACATCTTCGGGAGTTACCTGTGTGTAAAAAGTATTGTCGGGCAGAATTTTTACAATGGGCCCTTTTTCGCAAAACCCAAAGCAGCCGGTCATAATCACCTGAATCTCGTCGCCCAGACCATATTCATTCAGACGGGTTATAAAATTTGCTTTTATCAGTTCACTTTGTGAAGCCTTGCATCCGGTGCCACCGCAGACAAGGATATGCATATTGTATTCGGCCATATTTGTCCGTTTGATTTTAGTGATTGTCGATTGTTGAGTAGGCTACCGGAATAATCCCGTCAACCAGTTGGTTGAGTTTAATATGCTTTTCGATGATTTCCAGCGCTTTGGCTTTACTGACAAAACCGTAAACCACCGGCGGCTGTCCGGGGATAGTGAGTTCGATGGTTGGTTCGGCATAACAATATCCCATGCAGCCGGTTTGAGTCACCAGTGCGTCAATGCCCTGATGTTCGAGCTCCTCGATCAGGTAAGCCATAGTCTCTTTGGCTCCCGAAGCAATGCCACAGGTCGCCATCGATACTTTGATCTGAACCAGCATGTCAGGATGATCACCCTTCTCTCTTAATTTAATTTTCGACTGAACCTCTGATTGCAGTTTTTTCAGATCAGCCAGATTCTTAATTTTATTCATAGTTAGGCAGATTTTGTTCAAACAGAATAACATTGATCATTATTCTCTAAAGGTCAACACTTTAAAGCGTATAAATTCTAAGATTTGTCATCATTCGCTAATTTTGATCTGTTCTAAATTCTCCCGGATCATCTCTTTCAGAAATTTCCGGACTTCGGGATGAGTAATCGGAACATTTCCAAGGGTTTGCTTCAGCTCACGGGTATCCAGTTCAAAAACTCCGGAAGGTGTTTGATGTTTAAAGACATAATCAGTCTCTCCGGAAGAGCCTATCAGGAGAAGCAAAACTCCTGTCAGATCGCCCATTGCGGGCCGGTCGAAGTGATTCAGACCAAATGTGGCGGTAACTTTTGTTCCTATCCCCAATTCCGATTCGAGCCGGAACGAACCTCCGCTCATTTCGGCATTTTGCTTGAAGAGAGCCAGTCCAAGGCCAACCTTCCGGGTTGTGCGCGATGTATAAAACGGATCGGCAGCACGTTGCAGTTGTTCGGTACTCATGCCCGAACCGTTGTCGGTAATGGAAATAATCATTTGATTTTCACCGGGAGATTCGGTAATTCCGATCCCGATCAGCGAAGCCTGTGCCCGGATGGAGTTCTGGACAATATCGAGAATATGGAGAGAAAGGTCTTTCATTGGGAAAAAATGAGTTTCCTGTTGCCAGATGCCGGCTGACCTGCCAATTTATTAACCTGCGCTAACCAGCCTTTATAAAGGGATTCTTACGCTTCTTCCACCGTCCCCGCTCAATGCCTTTCTCAATTCGGTAAAAGAAGGTTCATGCATTTCAAAAATGGTATATGTCTTGCCCAGGTCCTCCGGATAATGGGCATCCGAAAATTTCACCAGGGTCATCCCGGTACTGATATTAAATTTTTCACGAACAGCCGTTTCGTCAGCCAGTTTGGATATCTGGAGTGCATCGGCCTTTAATTCCGGAGGGAAAATGCCCAACTGCCCATACAGGCTGTTTTGGCGACGGTCAATGTGGGCCGGAATAAAAATCCCGGAAAGCTCGTGTACTTTTTGCTGCATTTCTTCGATGCTTACATTCAGTACAGCACCCAGGTAATGATCCACTTCCTCCAGAATATTTCCGTCTTCATCCACCACCACCTGATACCCCATGATGTCGGGATCATTTGGAATGATCTGCAAATGACATTCGATGTATTGCTGAAATTCGTTCAGTTTGTCGAAATCTTCAAACAACCCCAGGCAATGAACCTCCTCTCTGGAATTCATTTCACAGCCCGGAATCACGGTCAAGCCATGCTTTTGCCCCAGTTCCCATACGAGTTTACATTGTTTGGTGCTGTTGTGGTCGGTTATCCCGATGATATCCAGACCGCGTTTTTTAGCAAGCAAAACAATGTTGGCAGGACTCATTTCCAGATCGCCGCAAGGCGAAAGAACCGTGTGGATATGAAGATCAGTCCTGAACGATTTCATAGCTAGGGATTTAGAATTTGATGCAACTGCCCGGCTAGTTCAAAGGTTGGCAGGCTGGATCCCAAGATAGGGATATTTTCGTCTTCGGAGTGCCGCATGGTATTTTCCTGTGGTTCAAGCCCATTGACCAGAATCACCGCAGCCAAATCTTTCAGCGAAGCAATCGCCATCACATTCTGGTGTATCTGAAGGGTAATCCAGATATCGCCATCCTTGGCGTTTCCCATCACATCGCTCAGCAGGTC
Organism: Prolixibacteraceae bacterium; assembly: GCA_016788685.1. GTDB lineage: Bacteria > Bacteroidota > Bacteroidia > Bacteroidales > Prolixibacteraceae > Aquipluma. The sequence goes on from JAEUSS010000119.1 coordinate 6,350, forward strand.
GGAAACATAACCTCCGGTAATTTCACGATTCAAACCCTTCCGGCCTGAATAAACCGTCAATCCCAATTTCTCAACAATTTCAGAAACCTTCATTTCGTCGTCCTCTTTTATTACAATCAGCTTTAAATCTATCCGTTCCCCATTTCTTTTTTACATTGAGGAACGCTTTTTTGGCATTGATCCGACCTTCGTCTTCCCACATTTGCTGCAGAAAGATACAGTCAGACATTTTTGCTTTGTTATTCACCATATCTTCGGCCAGGGCATGACAATTAGGAGCGCCGCAGGCCCCGCAATCGATGCCAGGCAGGAAACACACCACACGCTGTGCCCTGTTCATTTTCTCTATCGCCTTCACACGGTCGTTCCCGAAGATAAAAATCGGTTTCGGACTGATTGAGTTAATAATCAGTTTTTGTTTTAATTCTAGCGTGTTAACCTTAATCGTCGTTTCCGAGATGTCTTTGGCTGAAGGGTAGCGTTTTGCCCTTCGTTCAAGTCTTTCAACAGTCATAAACCGGTTTCCTGTGAGCAAGATTCCTCCGGCACAACTCTGGTCACAAGCCCTTAACTCCAGGAAATCGATTCCCTGAACTTGCCCGTTTTCAAGCCGTTCGAGGAAACGGACAACATTGTGAATGCCGTCAATGGCAATGCTTCTGGCTCCGAAGTGACACGACTCGCCGCGGGTCAGGCTCCATAAGATACCTTCGTTCGAAAGATTCGTGCGCTGTTCCGAATTATCTTCGTTGTCTTTGTCCGAAATAACTTTCATCACTTCGTTATACAATTTATTCATGTTGACGATGCCATCAACAACAGACTCGCGTTCGCCAACAGGGCTCTTCACCGAAGCTATTTTGGCGATGCACGGAGTCGCATAAAACAGTCCGATTTCATCGCGCTGCGCTCCTTCCTGCATCAACCGCTCAATGGCAAAATGAGCTGCCAGATCATGCGGGGCTTTCCGGAGAATCAGGTTTTCGACTAAAGAAGGATATCTTCCCTGAATAAGCCGGACAATGGCCGGACAATACGTGGAAATTGCAGGTCCGGAACTTTCAGGATTGGCACAGTATTCTTTTACCGAATCAATCAGAAGCTGCATGGGCTGCTCGACCTCAAAAACATGGGTAAACCCGACTTTTTTCAGGCCGTTGTATATTTGTGTTTCGTTGTATTTCTCGGGAAATTGCCCGATCATGATGGAAGGGAAAAGAATGACCCGGTATTTGAAGGCTTTGATCTTTGCCAGATCGTCTTGTTCGACGTAAAATGCCCGGGTCGGACAAGCCCGGTGACATTGTCCGCAGTCGACACAACGTTCGTGGTCAATAACGGCCAGTCCGTTTACAACCCGGATGGCCTCGGCCGGGCACGACTTCATACAATGCGTACAGCCGATGCATTTAAGCGCATCGACCTTTAGAGCATGATATTTGGGAAGTCCGCTCATGTAAAATAATTAACCATTTTCAGAATCG
>JAEUSS010000172.1 GCA_016788685.1 Prolixibacteraceae bacterium
ATGGCCCGTTACGGCATGAGCGTGAACGATGTTCAGGAAATTTTGCAGGTGGCTGTCGGTGGCATGGCGCTGAGCAATTCGGTGGAAGGACGCGAACGTTTCCCGATTCGGGTGCGTTATGCCCGCGAGCTGCGCGACAATCCGGAAGATATTAAACGCATTTTGGTACCGGCCATGAACGGGGTGCAGATTCCGCTGGGCGAAATAGCCGATATCGACTATACGCGCGGCGCTCAGATGATCCGAAGTGAAGATACTTTTCTGGTTGGTTACGTGATTTTTGATAAGGTGGAAGGCAAAGCCGAAGTGGATGTGGTGGACGAAGCTGCCCGGATACTGAAACAAAAAACAGAGGAGGGAGCGCTTGAGCTGGCGCCCGGTGTTTCATACAAGTTTGCCGGAAACTACGAGAACCAGATGCGGGCTACCAAACGGCTGGCCATTGTGGTTCCGTTGAGTCTGACGGTGATCCTGCTCCTCCTCTACTTCCAGTTCCGAACCGTGACGGCCTCCTTTATTCACTTTTCAGGAGTCTTTGTCGCGTTTGCCGGTGGTTTTATCATGCTGTGGCTCTATGGTCAGGACTGGTTTCTGAATTTTTCAGTTGCCGGAATAAACCTGCGCGATATGTTCCAGATGCATCCGATCAACCTCAGTGTGGCAGTTTGGGTGGGGTTTATTGCCCTCTTCGGAATTGCCACCAACGATGGCGTGCTGATGGGTACCTATATTCATCAGACCTTTGAAGAGCGTCATCCGGCTACAGTTCACGAGGTGCGCGAAGCGGTGGTATATGCCGGTTTAAAACGGGTGCGCCCGGCCATGATGACGACCGCAGTTGCTGTAATCGCGCTGTTGCCTGTACTCACTTCAACCGGGAAAGGCGCCGACATCATGGTGCCGATGGCCATTCCTACTTTCGGCGGAATGATCATCCAGGTGATGACCATTTTTGTAGTGCCTATGTTTCAGGCCATGTGGAGGGAAAATGCAGTAAAAAAAGGTTCAATACAAAAACATGAAGACGCGAAGGAACTATAAAGACTTTGTGTTTTCGTGTTTAAAATAAAGACAGATGAAAAAAATAATAATACTTGCCAGTATAGTAGCCTTCGCTTTATCCGCGTATTCGCAGGATTCGCTGTCGGTTTATCTGGAGCTGGCGGCCAAAAATAATCCGGCTGTTTTGCAGAAACTGAGCGAATACCAGGCTGCTTTGCAGAAAGTGCCGCAGTCGGGCAGTTTGCCCGATCCGGAGCTGAGTGCCGGCATTTTCCTTAGCCCGATGGAGCAGATGAGCGGAAATCAGCTTGCCGATCTTAGCCTGATGCAAATGTTTCCCTGGTTCGGGGTTCTGAAAAATGCCAAAGATGAAATGAGCCTGATGGCCAAAGCCAAATACGAATCGTTTCGCGAAGCGCAGTTGCAGGTTTTTTACAATGTGCAAAGTGTATGGAATGAAATGTACAAAAATCAGCAGTCGATCCTGATTTCGGAGAAGAACCTTGAAATCTTGCGCACGATCGAACGGCTTTCGCTGGTGCGGTTTAAATCCGCTCCTGTCGGAAGCAGCAGTGGCTCCTCTTCCGGAGGAACATCGTCCGCGGGCAGTTCTCCGGCATCTTCCGGTTCTTCCGGAATGTCGGGCATGGGCGGAGGCGGCGCTGCAGCTCCTGCGGCTTCGGGCTCTGCTCCGATGGCTTCAGGTTCGATGGCTTCTTCCGGAGGTTCAGGACTGGCTGATTTGTATCGGGTTCAGATGGAAATAGGCGAACTGGAGAACAATGTGGCGCTGCTAAAAAATCAGCAACAGGCTATTCTGGCGCGGTTCAACAGTTACCTGAACCGGCACTCGCAGACTCCGGTCACACTTCCGGAAAAAATGAAGGCCGATTCGCTCGGTATTTCGCTGGCCGCCGTGTCGGACAGTATGCTCACAAATAATCCGATGCTGGGAATGCTGCAATACGAGCAGCAATCGCTCGACGCCCGCAAGCAAATGGTAACCCGGATGAGCTACCCGATGATTGGCTTGGGCCTGAATTATTCGGTGTTTAATAAAAGTCCGATGTCGACTTCGCCCATGAATGGCGACGACATGATTATGCCCATGGTTAAGCTCACTCTGCCCGTTTACCGGAAAAAGTACAAGGCCATGCAACAGGAGACCGAGCTGATGAAAACGGCCACCCAACAAGGTTATCAGGCTACCGCCAACTTACTGGAGTCCGAATATTACCAGGCACTTCAGCTTTACCGCGATGCGCAGCGCCGGACTACGCTTTACGAAAACCAGTTTCAGCTGGCAACCCGGTCGTTGAATATTCTGCTCAAAAGTTTTTCAGCATCGGGTTCAGGATTAACCGACTTGCTGCGCATCCGCCAGCAAGTGCTCGATTATGAGCTGAAGCACGTTGAAGCGGTTACCGATAATAATACGGCCATTGCGTGGCTCAAACGCCTGATGGCTCATTCTCCAATTCAGTAAAAATTACAGGTATGAACAAGATATTTTCAAATCAATTGGTTCGCGGCGGTTTGTTTGTCGTTGCCGGACTGTTTTTAGGGTGGGCCATTTTTCATTCGCCGGAAAAGGCGGGCGAGGGCCATAATCATGCAACCGAAGAGCACAATCATGCGGCAGAGGCGGGAAAGACGGAAGTCTGGACTTGCTCGATGCACCCTCAAATCCGGATGGAAGAATCCGGGAAGTGCCCGATTTGTGCCATGGACCTGATTCCGCTCAGTTCAATGAGTTCGTCGGGATCGGATCAAATGGCGGTCCATCTGACCAAAGAAGCCGCCCAACTAGCCAACGTAATGACCAGTGTTGTTTCGCGGCAGAATCCTGAAAAAGAAGTGCGCCTTTACGGAAAGGTGCAGGCCGACGAGCGGTTGCTTCAAAATCAGGTAGCCTATATTCCGGGGCGCATCGAGC
>JAEUSS010000270.1 GCA_016788685.1 Prolixibacteraceae bacterium
CACCACTTTTCCTCCGGTAACTTTCCCTTTTTCAACTTCCAGGGTACCTTCTTTGATTGCAATAGTCCCGTTGTGCTGTCCGGTAACTTTTTTACCCAACCATTTCACCGAGCTTTTTGCAACATCAACTTTTTGTGAACCGGCAAATGCGGTTGTTGTCAGTGTAAGAGCCAAAACAAATACTCCAAATAATTTAATTGATTTCATAATTCCAATTTTTAAAATGATTTTTAATTGTTTCCAGTATTACATGATCCCATAAACTACGGATCGCTTTGTAACTGATTTTTAATTGTTTTTATACAGATACAAAGATAAATGGCCGGAAGCGGTCAAAAAATGGATTAAAAAAGGATTTAATGGTATTTTTTTCGGCTATGATCCCGAAACTCCTTCAGAGTGGTGCCGGTGTACTTTCGGAAGAAGCGGCTAAAATAGGCAGGATCGTCGAATCCGAGCTGAAAAGCAATCTCTTTTCCTGAGATGCTGCTCGAATACAGCAACTTTTTGGTTTCGTCAATAACCCGCTTCCTGATGAGCTCGCCGGCCGTAATGCCGGTGGTTCGTTTGGTCAGTTCGTTTAAACACGAAGCATTCATGTTGAGCATATCGGCATAGGCCGAAACATTCTTTTGCGCGATGTAATTTTCCTCAATCAGCTGTTTAAATTTGATGATGGCTGCATCGGGCGTTTCATTCTGTTCCTCTTTGGGTGACTGATCCTGCTGATCAAAAATCCGCCGTGATTCAAGCAAAAACAAGTGCAGCAAGTTCAGCACAATGTCCTGGCTGTAGTCGTCCGAATGCTTCAGTTCATCAAAAATGAGCTCGGTAATGTTTCTCAGTTTTCCGCGCTTCTCCGGCGCGACTGTTATCAGGCTTTTAAAGTCAGGATTATTAAACAGGCGGTATTCCTTCAGCGGCACATGATCTTTGCGGTTAAACCTGATGAAATCCTCGTTAAACAGGATGTAAGTACCGCTAACCCACTTGTCGATGTACATACGGTGTTTCAGGCCCGGCGGAACAAACAGAATCGTGTCCGCCTTCAGGCTGTACTCGACAAACTCGGTTGCATGGATAGCTTCGCCCGATTCGACCCAGAAAATCGAGTAAAAATCATGCAGATGAGGCATGAGGTTATGCTCAATTTCTTCATCATTGAAATCACCGATCTTCCGGATGGTGAAGATCTTTTCATTTTCTTCGTCAAATAAACGGGAGTTTTTCAAATCTTTGGTCTTTATCCAAAAGTAGTAAAGTCAGTTGTTTTTTAAATTAGAAAACTGGTTTACATTGCTTTCACATTTATTCAATGACACGTATTTCTACCGACAGATCCATCGCCAACCGGTACGCTGCCGACACTCCGCAATATTTTTCTTCTGAAAGTTTCACCGCTTTTTCGAGCTTGTCCATGGGCAGATCTTTACCTTTAAACTGATAAATAACTTTCATCTGATGGTATCGCATCGGGTGCTCCTCGGTTAAGTCACCTTCGACGATCACATTAAAGGCTTCCGGTTCCACCTTCATTTTCTTCAGGATCATAATTACATCAATACCGGTGCACCCGGCCAGAGCTGTCAGCATCAACTTTTTCGGACGTGGCCCCAAATCATCGCCCCCACCCTCTCTGGACGCATCGATCACCACATGATGTCCGTCCATATCACATTCAAAAGCCAAATTTTGTTTCCACGCTAAGTCAAGTACATGTTTCATATCAACTTTCTCTAATGTTGCAAATCGAATAATATATCTAAATTTACGTTTAAATTCTACGACCAAGGTAGCACATTCGGGCTTTTCAAAAAAGCTCCGGTGTATGTTTAGTCCTGATTGTTGTTTAAACTATTAACGAAACAAAACAACTCGATGAGAAGTTCAATTAAACGCCCCTCAGATGACGATTGCGATCTCAGCGGATTTCAATTATTTAAAAAACTTACCGAACAGGAAATTGCCCAGCTCAACTACGACAAGACTTGTTCGTTGTATAAAAAGGGAAGTATCATCTACAGGGAAGGAAGTCGGTTAACCGGTTTTTACTGTGTAACCAGAGGCATCGTTAAAATATTTAAGACCGGAATTGACGGGAAAGAACAAATCATCCGCTTTGCCAAAAAGGGTGATATTATCGCCTATCGTTCGCTCTTAAGCCAGGAGTTGGCCTGTACCACTGCAAAGGTCATTGAAGAGTCTGTATTGAGCCACGTTCCTTATCAAACATTGCTGTACCTGATCCAAAACAACTGGCAGTTTTCCCACCACATGCTGCAAATTGTATGTAAAGAGTTGCGTGAAGCCAACGATTACATTACCGATATTGCACAAAAGACCGTGCGTGAGCGCCTGGCTGAGATTCTGCTCCTCCTGAAGGAAAGCTTCGAACTGGACAACACCAATACCCTGCAGATTTCGCTGACCCGCGAAGAACTGGCCAACATGGTGGGTACTGCTACCGAAAGCGTAATCCGGCTGTTATCCGAATTCAAACAAGATCAGTTAATTGATTTACAGGGAAGAAAGATCAAATTTATCAACGTTCAGGGGTTGACGAAAGTAGCTAACTTGCTCTGATTATTAACATCTATAATGTAAAAGAGGTCGTTTCAGTGAATGAAACGACCTCTTTTTGCTTTTGCACGGCCCCGAAATTACCGTGCGATCCAGTCTTCCGGATCCAGTTTCACATTTTCCTTCCAGATCTGGAATTTAAGAACCGTTTTTCCTTCATCTTCATTATCGGTTCCGATGGTTCCGATGGTTTGTTTTATAGCCACCTTGTCGCCCGATTTTACCTGTACATTAACCAGGTTCGAATAAACTGTCAGGTATTTCCCGTGACGAATGATAACCGCATAATTCCCTCCGGTTACCACAAACACACGGCTCACTTCGCCCGCAAATACGGCACGTGCTTTCGCTCCCTGGGCAGTTGAGATATCGACTCCGTTATTTTTTACCTGAATGTTTTTCAGAACAGGATGTTGGTGAACCCCAAAATGATCAGTAATCACGCCTCGTTCAACCGGCCACGGAAGCCGCCGTTTATTCTGCTCAAATTGTCCCGAAGCCAGCTTTTCTTCCGGAGTCATCTCATAGCTGGTTTTCCCGGTTTCTTTGGCCTTTTTCTTAGCTTTTTGTATCTCTTCCTCAATGATTTTCTGAATCTCACGACTCAGCTGAGCATCAATACGTTGCTGTTCGCGCAGTTTCTTTTCAAACTCTTTTTGCTTTTGTTGTAAGCTGGTCAGGTATTGCCCCTGTTGCCTTTTTTCCTGGTTCAGCTGATTAGCTTCCTGCTTTTTAGCCTGAAGAAGTGTTTCTTTTTCCGTCCTTTGGCGCTCCAGATTTTTCACTTTCAACTGAATCAGATCGCGCATCCACTGGATCAGCTCGGCCTGCTTTTTCCGGTATTCGGTGTATTGCTTTAAATACATCAGCCGTTTGTATGCCTGATTAAAGCTGTTCGATGAAAGCACAAAAAGAAATTTACTGTAATTGGTCTGATTTCTCTGCGCAAACACAATCATGTTGGCATATTCTTTTTTCAATTCTTCCAAATCAGCGTTCAACGAACTCACAAGCCAGGCATTTTGGTCGATAAAACCCTCTATAACACCGACTTCAGAGTTGATTCCGCTAATCAGGCTGGTTCGCAACTCAATTTGTTTATTCAGGATGTTGTATTTGTTCAGTGTCTTCTTTTCGTTCTTCTTGGCTTCCTCCAACAATCGGGTAGTATATTTGATCTGCTCATTGGTTTTCTGCTTTTTCTTACGCAACTCGTCCAATGACTGACCATTACCCAAAACCGTCAGAAGTAAAAAGACCGAAAGAAGTAAAATGCTCCTCATAGCCTTAACGATTAATCCGGGTGTATTTTTCGGGAACTTTAAACCGAATATCTTTTTCTTCTTCGGTTGAGAAACCTGAAAGTTTGATTCTCAGCTGGATATGATTTTCCGGACTGGAAATCTGAAGATTGATTTCGCCCGGATAAAGTTGCTTCCCGACTGTTGTAAAATCAGAAAATAACATATTCATGATCCGCGAATTTACCGCGTCTTCCATTCTGACTTTTCTCAATTTAAACGTTTCAGGATCAACATAAATAGACTGATGGACCGGAGAACTGCCTGTCAATTTCTGTGATTTACGGGCTTGCCGCCGGTCGCTGATCCTTTGGCTCTCTTTCCTGTCTTTAAATCCTTTTTCTGATTCCAGCACATACATTCCTGAATCAATTTTTGACTGATAATCACGGATTTCCTTGTCGCGCTTTTCATCGCCAAGCGCAAAAATATTGTTTGAAATGATGGCGTGAACCATGTCAAAATCGATATCCATATCGAGCATCGAACTCAGGTAGCTGTAATCGTCCAGAAAATAATTTTTCTCCAGATAATTAACAAATTTAACACTGTCCGGAGTTAACCAGAGCCGCCCTACCGGAATGTTCAATTTGCTCAGAAGAACGGTAATCCGTTTATCTTTTTCAGCCAGAATACTGGCTTTGAAAGAAGCCTTTGTTTTTCCGTTATCAAACTGACAGTTAATCCGTTTTATTGATAAATGTTTGTAATCAAAGGCATTGCTTTCGATGTTTCTGATCAGTTTGTTGGTACTGATTGGCTTGACAACCGAAACGGGCACCACTCGGGTTGTTTTACACGAGGAAAAACCCAAGGCAAGTGCACAGACGATCCCGATAACCAAAATTTTAACTGACATCTTTCTTTTCACGTTTCATCTATTTATCGAGGTAGCGTTGCTGCCTGATTTTTTCACTTAA
>JAEUSS010000298.1 GCA_016788685.1 Prolixibacteraceae bacterium
ACATCGACATCATTATTAAGAGTGGACGAAGTTTACTCGATGTAATTACCAACATTGTTGATATTTCTAAGATTGAAAGCTGCCAGATAAAATCGAAAGTAGAGCCATTCCACCTCAACAAATTGCTGGCAGATGTAAAGACCAGGTTTTTAAAAGAAAACATACTGAAGGATAAACAAAACCTCACGGTTGAACTAAAAATGAGCCTTCCGGATGAACAAAGCAAAGTCTTGTCCGATCAGTCAAAAATCGGACATACAATGAGCCTGTTACTTAACAATGCCGCAAAATTCACTACCGAAGGATTTATCCACTTCGGGTATGTTTGCCAGGAAGATATGATCCGCTTTTTTGTGAAAGATACCGGAAAAGGAATTACTCCGGAAAAGCAACGTACCATTTTTGAACGATTCAGGCAGGAAGATGAAACGCTGACCAGGAAATACGGCGGAGTTGGATTAGGACTGAGCATTGCCAAAGGGTTGATTGAAATGCTGGAGGGCAAAATCTGGGTGGAGTCAGAACCAGGAAAAGGATCAACTTTCTGGTTTGAAGTCCCGCTAAAACAAATATCCGGCTGATCAGGCAATGTCAGCATTACCCTTTTTGCTGCCCGACGTACCGGTCGATTTTTGCGATTTGCTCCGCCTTTTCTTTTTCATTCAGGAAGCTGGATGAAAAAGCATTCCTGGCCAACTGAGCGATTTGTTCTTGAGTCAGGTTTAAGGCTTGAGCCAATGCCAGGTAGTTTTCATTCATGTATCCGCCAAAATAGGCCGGATCGTCAGAATTAACCGTTACCATCATCCCTTTTTCCAGCATCTCTGCCAGCGGGTGCCGGGTCATGTCATTCACCACCTTTAGTTTCAGGTTCGACAGCGGACACACCGTAAGCGGCATTTTAAGCCGGACCAGCTCTTCCGTCAGCCGGACATCTTCGAGTGAGCGGTTACCGTGGTCGATGCGCGAAACATGCAACAGCTTCAGGGCTTCCCAAACATACTCGGCCGGACCTTCTTCTCCGGCGTGTGCAACAGTCAGGAAACCCTCTGCGCGTGCTTTTGCAAAAACCCGTTCAAACCTGGATGGCGGATTTCCTTTTTCTGAAGAGTCCAGACCAACAGCCGTAATCCACGATTGATACGGAAGTGCTTCTTCCAGCGTCTGAAAAGCAGCCTCTTCACTCAAATGGCGCAAGAAACTCATGATCAGCCGATAAGTAATCCCCAGTTTTTCATGGCCATCTTCCAGCGCCCGCTGAATGCCCGAAATAACCGTATGAAACGGGATACCGCGTGATGTATGGGTTTGCGGATCGAAAAATATTTCGGTATGCCCGACATGCTGTGAATGGATTTTCAGAAGATAGGCCCAGGTCAGGTCGTAAAAATCCTGTTCGCCGATCAACACTCCGGCTCCGCTGTAATAAATATCTAAAAACTCCTGAAGGTTATTAAAATCATATGCCGCTTTCAGTTCCTCAACCGAATTGTATTTCAGTTTTAACCCATTTCGGGAAGCAATCCTAAACATGAGTTCAGGCTCAAATGTTCCTTCGATGTGTAAATGAAGTTCGGCTTTTGGCAAGCCTGCTATAAAATTTTCCAAGGTACTCATAGCCTTTTATTTTTCAATCTAAAACACTTAAATGCATCCAGTGTTCAGGAACAAATCCGCATCAAAGCAGCTGCAATCCATAACACTCATTATTCTTATTTTGCGCCCTTTTTAAGCAATAAATCTACGAGATTACGGGCCGCTTTCAGGTTTTCGAAACTTTCAGGCAGTAACCAATGATCGATGTACTCGTTATACAGCCACGGATCGCCAACGGCCTGCACATAACCGTTCCCGTATGAGGAACCGGGGTTTTGCAAATCTACAATTATTCAGTAAAGTAGTCCCGGACTTTTCGCTATTCCTTCCACCAGTCTCATCGTTCGCTCTGCTGCAGAAGCAATCAAATCGCGGGCCTCAGACTTCGATTCAGCCAGGTTCATCGGCCGGTCGCCAATGGCAAATACCGAGGTAACTCCCTGCTTGTAGAGCTCCGTCATATCTCCTTCGATTTTTCCCGACAAAGCGATAACCGGCACCTGATGCAGCTTTGCCAGTTGAGCAACCCCGCTGATTGTTTTGCCAAACACCGTTTGCGGGTCAATTTTCCCTTCCGCAGTATATACGATTGATGCTTTCGTGATGTGTTCTTCGAGGCCGGTCAGCTGACTGATCAGCCCGAATCCTGAAGTTATCCGGGCATTGCAAAAAGCCATGAGTCCGGCGCCCAAACCACCGGCTGCACCTGCTCCGGGAATATCGGCAAAATTCACCCCGAATTCTTTCTGAAGAACCCGGGCGAAGTGTTTCATATTCTTCTCAAGTATTTCAATCATTTCAGAAGTAGCTCCCTTCTGCCGGCCATACACGCGGGTCGCTCCGGAAGGCCCCAAAAGCGGATTCTGTACGTCGCAGGCTATTGTAATCCTGACATTCTGCAGCAACGGATGAACCTGATGGCGGTCGATGAGATGAAGTTCGCCCAAAAAACCACCTCCAGAATCAATTGGATTACCGTTTTTATCCTGAAGACCAAACCCAAGAGCCTGAGCCATTCCGGCTCCGCCATCGTTGGTGGCGCTCCCGCCAACAGCCAGAATAATTTCGGTAAAACCTGCTTCCAGTGCGGCTTTCAGGAGCAAACCGGTTCCGAAAGTGGAGGTGATCAATGGATTTCGCTCTTCAGGACTGAGCAATTCGAGGCCGGAGGCTGCGGCCATTTCTATCACGGCAGTCCGGCCGTCACCCAAAACTCCGTAAAAGGATTGAATGGGGCGGTTCAGCGCATCAACCGAAGATGTTGTGATAATTTTCCCCCCGGTTGCGGTTATGAGCGCTTCGACACTGCCCTCGCCGCCATCGGCCACAGGAATGCTTATAATCTCAGCATCAGGAATAACCCGTTCAATCCCGGCGCTGATAGCCTTAGCCACCTCAACGGCCGATAAATTTTCTTTAAACGAGTCGGGTGCAACAACAATGCGCATGGCTGAATCCGGATTTGAAATTCAGGAGAAAAGTACTTAAAAAGTTCCGGATTTCGGGTAATAATTTTCGGGACACCCCCGATGGATATTCGTGTTTTCTAATTCTTCGCTTCAACAATTTGTTTCAGGAGGCGTGTCTTTTCCTGAATGTCATTGGTAATTCCAAAAGCCGAAATGGTTGCGCCGGAGATGGCGTCGATGCTTTTGCCAACGGTGAGCTGACGACTGCCGTCGTAGCCCTGAAATTGTTTCAGCCAGCCTTTGTTGGTCACTTCCTGCCCGTGCGATGCCTGGTAATTGTAAATCTTGACCTGCTCAACCGAAAGAACCGGAGAAAAAATAATCAGGTAATCGAAATATTCCGGAGTTTCTGTATCCGCTGTCCCGGCAGAGTTGGAACAGCCGCCCTGACGGCAGCCGTTCACTCTTCCGATATAAATATACTTTTTATGCTGGTTGGTTGCCGGTTCCTGAAGTTCGAAGAATTTTCCCCGAATGGAACCCGGAAGGGCTAAAGCCTCCGGAATCTGTATTTCTCTTCGTTCAGGCTGAGTGGCTCCGATCACCTTCTGCAGTTCCTTCAGAAGTATTTTGTTGTCAAAATCAATTCCTTTCTGAGGGAAAATACCTGTTGGATTCCAGAGAATTATACTGAGTAAAAATAGCTTTAGCATCTTGTTTTTCTGATTAGAACATTACTCCCAGGCCGGCACTGAACACTTTAGCCGATTTTCCGGCATCGGGATTCACCCATTGCATATCGGTTTTAAGGACGGCGCCCTGTGCCAGTTTTAAAGTCAGCCCGGCCGTTACCGCCGAGTTTTTGTACGATTTGTTGCGGTTAATATTCGATGCGACATCGGCGTGTGTGTCGTATCCTTCCAGCCTGACAAACGGAATCAGTTCGGTTTGTGTTTTCTCAATATGGCGGAAAACATTGTAACCAGCTTCCACATAATAGCCCGTCATCGAACTTCCCAGGTCGTTGAGGGTATTGATGTCTTTCCGGGTAA
>JAEUSS010000327.1 GCA_016788685.1 Prolixibacteraceae bacterium
TCCGTCTTCTTCGGTAAAATCAGCTTTGGCATACAAAGCGTCTTTTTCCTTCATTACGCGGAGCAGTTCGGTGTGCCCCATCAAAACAGTATCAAGTACTGTGTATTCATCGAAAGCATGGTGATTCTGGTTCAGCACCGAAAGACGTTCGCCTGGCCCCATGAGTATTGATCCGCGGGTAGGTTCCAGTTCTCCGGAAATAAGACGCAGGAAGGTTGATTTGCCTGCACCGTTTGCACCAATAACACCGTAACAGTTGCCCGGTGTGAATTTTAAGCTGACATCCGAAAATAAAGGTTTTTTTCCGAACTGAATTGCCAAATTAGAAACCGTAATCATTTATTATGTATTTTTTTTATCGTATGTTTTCGGGGCGCAAAGGTAACAATATCTTCCTCCCGAAACCTTTTTTTTTGATTAATAAATTATTTAAAATCAGTTAGCTGACTGCCAGACTGAAGCGCCAGACTAATTTTCGGGAGTTAGCCCTCGCTGGCGAATCACTTCGTAAACCAGCAATCCGGCAGCAACCGAAACATTCAGAGACTCTATTTTGCCCAGAATCGGGATTTTTACCTGTTCGTCGGCCAGAGCCAGTAGTCGCGGATCAATTCCGGTATCTTCAGAACCCATAATGAAGGCAATAGGTCCGGTAAGGCTTACATTGGTGTAAACAGCAGTTGCTTTTTCGGTGGCCGCCACCAACTTCAGGCCGGAGTCTTTCAGAAACGAAACGGTTTCTTTCAGGCTGCGGGTGCGGCAGACCGGAACCAGGTGAAGTGCACCGGCCGAGGTTTTAACGGCATCGGCGTTAATGCGAGCCGAACCTTTGTCGGGTATAACAATGGCATTAACTCCGGCGCATTCGGCCGAACGTACGATGGCACCGAAATTACGTACATCGGTTACCTGATCGAGTACCAGCACAAACGGAGTTTTGCCTTCTTCGTAAATCGTCGGAATAATATCTTCAATTCGCTGAAGGGCAACAGGCGATACGAAAGCAAGGACGCCCTGGTGGTTCTTACGCGAAATCCGGTTGATTTTTTCAATCGGGACATACTGAAAGGCAATCTGGCGAACGCGGATCAGGTCAAAGAGTTCTTTGAATAAATCGCCGACCAGGCCTTTTTTGATCAGAACTTTGTCAATTTCTTTTCCGGCCTGAATGGCTTCGATGACGGCACGGATACCAAATACCAGATCGTCGGCGGGTTTATCTTCTCTTTTAAACATTTGCTATTTATTATTGATGAATGATCTTTTTAACGTTTGGTGTTGTAAATTTGATGCAGCGGTTTTCTCCGGAACCTGCAATATTCTTTACCAGTTTTTTTTAGCTGCCAGTTCGTCCAGTTGTTCGTGCAAAACTTCCCATTCGTACATTTTGTTTTCCAACTCTTTTTTCAACCGCTCGTACTTCCTGAAAATCTCAGGATCCGATCCATTGGTTTCGGCCAATGTTTTGTCCATATCAGCTATTTTCAGCTCCAGATCAGCAATCTCCTGCTCATTTTTTTCTATGCTTTTTTCAAGCCGGCTGATATTTTTATTGATTTCCTTGCGTTCTTCAAAACTCAGCTTTTCGGCTTCTTCTGTTTTTTGTGTTTTTACTTCCTGATTTAAAGGTACTTCTTTTCGCTCCTATTCCTTCATCGATTCCATTTTTTTCCGGCGAAGGAAATCGTAGATGCTGCCCAGGTGTTGTTTAACCTTTTTATCCTTGAATTCATAAACGCAGTTCACCAGTCCGTCCAGGAACTCACGGTCGTGCGAGACTACGATTACCGTGCCGTCGTAGTCAATCAGCGCCTGTTTCAGGATTTCTTTCGAGCGCATGTCGAGGTGGTTGGTGGGCTCGTCCAGAACCAACAGATTCACTGGTTCGAGCATCAGTTTTACCATGGCCAAACGTGAGCGTTCTCCTCCTGAAAGTACGCGGACTTTCTTCTCCACATCATCGCCTGAGAACATGAATCCGCCCAGGATATTGCGGATTTTGGTGCGTATTTCGCCCACCGCAATGCGGTCGATCGTATCAAAAACAGTCAGTTCAGGATCGAGCAGGTGGGCCTGGTTTTGCGCGTAGTAACCTATTTTTACATTGTGCCCGAGTTTCATTTCACCCTGATATTCCAGTTCACTCATGATGATGCGGGCCAGGGTGGTTTTTCCTTCGCCGTTTTTGCCGACGAAAGCTACCTTCTCGCCGCGTTCAATGGTGAGGTCTATTTCCTTCAGGACATTGAGTTTTCCGTAGTTTTTGGTTAGTTCCCTCACCTCGGCCACTACAGTTCCTGAGCGCAAAGCCGGTGGAAACTTGATGCGAAGCGCTGAATTGTCTTCATCGTCAACCTCGAGTCTTTCAAGTCGTTCCAGCGATTTGATGCGCGATTGAACCTGGATGGCTTTAGTTGCCTGATACCTGAAGCGTTCAATGAATTTTTCGGTATCCTCAATCATTTTCTGCTGATTGGTGTAGGCTGCCATCTGCTGCTCTTTCAGCTCTTTACGCAGAATCAGATATTTGGAATAATTTGATTTAAAATCGTAAGTGCGCCCAAGGGTAATTTCGATGGTGCGGTTGGTAATGGCATCCAGAAAAGCCCGGTCATGCGAAACCAAAACCACAGCTCCGTTGTAAGTTCTCAAAAAGTCTTCGAGCCACTGGATGGATTCAATATCAAGGTGGTTGGTAGGCTCATCGAGTAAGAACACGTCCGGACGTTTGAGCAGAATTTTAGC
>JAEUSS010000489.1 GCA_016788685.1 Prolixibacteraceae bacterium
TCAACCAGAATTTTATTCCGAATTATTCTATAAAAAGCACGCAATAAAATAGAATTTCTCCATTATCCCACAAAAGTATAAATAACTTCTTCATATGACAGCAAAAATCAAAATATGTCATATAAAAATATTACTTTTAATATACGACTCCTATTAATCAGAACATTACATTATTTTGCAAAAATTTAAAATTCGGACATTGCTTATTGAACTTATTTATCTGCGATTTCAACAACACGAATGATTATCAATGAATTAGGATTAATTCTGTTAACAAACTGAATTTCGTCTTTCTACTTGAAAATCATCTTCTAGAATTGGTTCATTATTCTAATTTTCCTGCGGGAAATTCGTAAAGGTTTTGTAATTTAATTTCGAAATTCAGACACCATGATTTACGAAGAGAAACCATTAAACCAGGAGTTCATCAATCATCCTGAACTGCATCAAAAAATCATCGATGCCTTACCCATTCCTATATTCTACCGGGATCTGAAAGGTATCTACAAAGCTTGCAACCTGGCTCAGGAGAAGCTGCTGGGCCTTCCCAAATCTCAAATCATCGGAAAGACAGTGTTCGATATTCAACCGATAGACATTGCCGAGATTTATGCGCAGCGCGACCAGGAATTACTGGACAGTCCCGGCGATCAGATCTATGAAGCAAAATTCAGGGATTCGTCCGGATTATTGCACGATGTAGTATTCAACAAGGCCGTCATCCGCGACAATCAAGGCGAGGTAATGGGCATCGTTGGTTCGATTTTCGATATCACTGAAAGAAAAAAAGCAGAGCGGAAACTGGAAAAGGCAAAAGAGGCAACCGTCATTGCCTCGGCCATGATGCACAAAATCAGGGCGGGAATCATCATTGTCGACAGCGAATTAAAAGTAGTTGATTCGAACGAAGGCTTTGCGAAACTGTTTGGCCCCGAAATCGAAGAATTATTTGAAACAATTCCAGGGCTTCATGGCGCTGACCTGAAAGAACTCGTTCCGGAAGTCGTTTACAAAATGTTTTCGTCAACCATGATTTCAGGAGAAAACGCGATGGAGCGCGACCTTAAAATCCAGAACAAACTCATACATGTTTCGGTAATCACCATTTATAAACACCGGGTTGTTGGAGCTTTACTGCGCGACATGTCGGCTCCTTCGCTCGTTCGCGAAGAAATCATCAGCCGGGCTCAGCGCGTAAACAGGCATAATCTGGAAACGGTACAGAAAATCGCCTTCTTGTTGGGCGACAATGCGTCAATGACCGAAGAATTGCTCAATTCGATTATTGAGTCGTATAAATACGGGGAAGACGAGAGCTAACCCCTATAAAAGAGCTGAATGATTTTCAGAATTATGAAACCGACAAAATGGCCGACTACCACATAGAAGTAGATATTCAGCAACTCAAACGACACGGGCAGGTTGTATGCGGAGACGTATTTCTGTCAAGGCAAATCAGAGCTGAAGGACGCAGCATCCTGGTGCTTTCTGACGGAATCGGGCATGGAGTAAAAGCCAACGTCCTGGCAACTTTAACAGCTTCCATGGCGCTAAACTACACTTCGTTCCACACGAAGCCAGAAGTTGCGGCCAACATTTTCATGCGGGCGCTGCCTAAAAGCGTTGACGGGA
>JAEUSS010000388.1 GCA_016788685.1 Prolixibacteraceae bacterium
TCGACATAGGAAGTGATTATGGCGGGAGCTTAAGATATCCGGCACATTGCTGCGGGGTAAATACCATAAAACCAACCTCCGGGCGTGTCCCCCGGACGGGTCATATTCTGCCTTTCGGAGGCATCCTGGACTCGTGCCAGCAGGTTGGCCCGATTACGCGTTCGGTGAAGGATTTAAGCTATATTCTTCCCGTCATTTCCGGTCCCGACGGGATTGACCCTTCCATTATCCCCATGCCGCTCGGTAATCCTGAAAATGTTGCTCTCAGACAATTAAAAATCGCATTTCATACCGACAACGGAGTACTTGCACCTTCTGACGATACTTCAGGTGCAGTAACCAGGGCTGCCTCAATACTCGCTGCTGACGGTATCGCGGTTGACGAGAATAAACCCGAAGGCATCGGTCAATCCTACGGGATTATGATGGACCTTTTTGCTGCCGACGGAGGAGCGTCGATCCGGCGGTTACTGCGAGAATCCGGAACCCGGGAGCATTCTATTCCGTGGCTTAAATATGCCAAACCCACGGACTTCGATTCGTTTGACTCCCTGATCATGAGCTGGTACAAATTCCGTAGTTCTGTGACAGCATTTTTTGACAATTACGATGTCATGCTGTGCCCGGTCAACGCTTTCGCTGCATTGCCTCATGGCTCCATCCGTGACGATTTGCGGGCTTTCAGCTATACAATGACTTACAACATGACCGGACTTCCGGCAGCAGTAGTCAGGGCCGGAACGTCACCGGAAGGTCTGCCGATCGGTATCCAGATAGTTGCCAGACCCTGGCGGGAAGATGTGGCGCTAGCCGTTGCCGGATACCTTGAAGAAAAACTGGGACCGTTTCATTCACAATTTAAATCAATAGTTTCCTGAATCGCTTTAGTACAGACCGGACAAAACACATCAATAGAGTGCAGGTTATTCATCAGGCAATTGATCCACGGGCGGAAAACGCCTTTGGTCACATAACCTCCACCTTCGTAAACACCGGTTTTTTCCCTGTTTTCGGGCTTAACCGGCGTTGGAACTGCCGTTCCTTCAGGCAACATGTTTTTCCATTTTTTGTCGAACTGAACCAAGGTTGTCAGGTTGGGTTCCCAGGGTTCCACGTTCAGCGGATAAAAATCGGAATATTCAACGCCGCCCACATATTCGTCGCCCAAACCCGCAAACAGATGGCCAAATTCGTGAATGTATATTTTCCCGGTTTCGTCAGCATGATGCGCAGCACTTATTCCGTAGAAATTATAAATGGCTCCGCCGCCATACTTGTCGGTATTGGCCAGAATGTAGATGTAATCGTAAGGTGCATTTCCGGCCACACTCCTGATTTCCTGAAAATCGTCAACCATCAGGTAGCGCTCGGAATCAAACGTATAATAGGAACCGTTTAAGCGGGTATTGTTCCAGACATGATCTCCCGGGATATCGGGTCCGGCCTCGTCCGAAGCTGCCCACACTCCGCGGATATTAAACTTGCTTTTGTTTTGCGAATACGGAGCATACGAAAAAAACTCGTCGGCAAACTTCCGGCAATCGGCCTTGAAAAGCTCTTCCTGATCTTTGGTATATCCTTCAGGCAGCAAAACGAGGTCGACTTTTTTCTCCGGATCACCCGACTTTACCACATCAAAAACCGGAAGATTCTTGTTTTCTGTTTTGATAAAATAATTTTGGGGATCAACCGGGTACTCAAATTTCCTGACGAATTCGCCTGCTTTATTCCGGGCAAGAATTGAAACCACCACTTTCTGGCGCGGGAAAGGCATCACCACAGATTCAGGATAGCAGCAATTGGTTGTCCGAGCTTCAGGCGTGGTCTGCCACTCGCCAAAAAGTGTGCAGTAACCGCGCGAGTATATCAGCTCGTTGGTGTCAGCAGTCCGCATTTCTATCCGGTGAGTTCCGTACCCTTTACTGTCAATCAGGTTTGTTTTCGATCCGGCCCAATAAGGTTCCCGAATCAGTTCGTCAAAGAAAAACTGCTCCGACGATGCATTTCCGCAGTGGTAATAATCGAGGCGTAAGGTTTTATCTTCAAACAGCTTATCGTAACCAGCTTCGGATTTTTGACTGATAAGCAAAACAGCAAAAAAAAGTAAAAAATATTTCATACCCGTTAAAAATTAGATAAATGATCATCGTCCGGATTTGACCGGTTGCTGCACCACGAACGGAACTCGCTTGAGAATTCTGAAGCCGCCCGGCAGCAGGAACCAAATATAACACAATAAAATTCGCAACAAAATGCGCCGCAACAGGGTTAAATATTCTTTACCAAATATCATCCGAAACGGAATCAGACGGG
>JAEUSS010000460.1 GCA_016788685.1 Prolixibacteraceae bacterium
AGATTCCGCCGGTAGTAACTACTTTGTCGCCTTTTTCAAGGTTGTTGCGGAAAGCTGCAAGCTCTTTCTGTCTTTTCATCTGAGGGCGGATCATGAAAAAATAGAATACTACAATGATCAGTACCAGGGGGAGAAAGGTCATGATCGGATTGGGTTCAGCACCTTGTGCCGGTTGTGCCATTAATAAATAATTCATGTGTAATGTATATTTAATTTAACTGTATAGCTCTATTAGCTCGTTCGTAACATTTGCCCTGATGAAAAGCTGCATTTTCGGTTGTTCGGCATTCGAAAACAGGGTGATTGTTTTTAGCTGTTTTCCCACTTCTCCGGCCGTATTGTAAATCACCTCAATTTGCCCTTCTTCTCCGGGTTCGATGCTTTTATCCGGAATAATAACTTCGGTACATCCGCATCCTGAATCCACTTCGGTTATCGTCAGCGTTTTTGTCCCTCCGTTCCTGAAAATAAAGGTGAAAGATACAACCTCTCCGGCTTTAAGCGAACCAAAATTATGGATTTCTTCGGAAAAGACAAATTTAGCAACACCTGATTCATCGGATTGACTGGCAGGTTGTGCTTTTTTTGTTCCGGAGTTGCACGAACCCAGAAAAACGGCCAACAAAACCAGGATAACGATTGTTGAATTTAATCCGGATGTCAGCGCCTGAAATCTTGAAGAGCTTTTCATTCGTTACCTTCTTCGCCAATTAATCCGCGGCCAGCCTTTAGGATTTTATTTTCTTTCTTCAAATCTTTCAGGGTCTTGTCGAGTATCCCGTTGATGAAGTTCCGGCTTTTTTCGGTACTGTAATATTTGGAAAGCTCGATGTATTCATTCATCGTCACTTTGGTTGGTATCGAAGGGAAATAAAGGAATTCGCACAAAGCCAGCTCAAGAATCAGGTTGTCAATGAATGCAATACGTTCAATGTCCCAATTGAGGGTGTGTTGTTTAATCATGTCCACGTTTTCGGAGTGGTTCAGTACCACTTTCCGGTACAGGTCTTTGGTAAACTGGAGGTCTTCGTCGTCCTTGAACATTGGAAGCAAGGCTTGGGTATCGTCGCTGAATTCCTTGAATTTTTTGAAGGTTTTCAGGATCATGCTTACCACAAAGTCGAGGTCGTCATTCCAGTATATGCTCTGTTCTTCGAGCAACGACTCAATTTCTTCGTTGTCCAGAATCACGTATTTAAAGATATCTTCAACCAGTTTGCGGTCGTCGGCATAGCTGTTTTCTCCGGCAGCCATGTATTCTTTGTAGAAATCCTGTTCAATCAGCAAAAGGTATAGCCGGCGGACAAGTTCCTGTTCATCGTTCCAGGTCAGTTTGGACGATTCGAGGTATTTGTTAAGCGGGAGGTTTGTTTTTAGCTGGCGGATGAGGCGGTTGTTGATGAACCGGGTGTTGGGAGCAAGGTCCGCGCTGGTCGGGCGGTGCTTTTTGCGGCCCAAATCAATTCGGTCTTCCGCAAACTTTTCAATCTCAATGACAAGAGCCATCAGGTAATGATACAGATCGTATGTTTTCTGTAAACTGAAAAAAAGTTCCTTTTCAGTGTTGTTGATCGATGTCTCAGGAGATGTAAAGAACGCGTACAATATTTGCAATACTTTGATCCGGATTATTCTTCTGCTAATCATTGTCTTAGAACCAGTTTATATATGGGGTGGCAAAGTTAGAATTTTTTCTTAAACCACTTGCCGGCGAACACAAAAAATGGGACGGAAGGAGAGTCTTTGACCTCACAGGCAGTTTAATTCCTTCGGTTTTATCCGTTTTTCTGTTCTGAAATTCAATATTAATCCGATACCGTTTTCTTTTCCTGTTGAGTGTTACATATCTGTGAGGTTTCGGTCTTCGGGCGTTATTTCTTCGTTAAATTCTTCTTCCGAAAACTCTTCATCATCCTCTTCCGGCTCATTTTCCCAGCTCGAAACCGGGCGGGCCGGTCCCTGGCGGCGGTAATAATAGGCAAGCAGCAACCCGCTGGCAGAGCCCCACAGGTGGCTTTCCCACGATATTCCGGGGATAATCGGGAAAATACCCCAGAACATGCTTCCGTAGAGGAACACCACGATAATGCCAATGGTAAGCAAATTGGCATCTTTCCGGAAAATTCCGCTGAAAAAGAGGAAGGATGCCAATCCGTAAACAATGCCGCTGGCTCCGATGTGCCACGATTCACGTCCGCCAAGCCAGACACAGATCCCTGAAAGGATATAAATCAGGAAAAAAATGCGGTAGGCCAGCTTGCGGTAAAAATAAAGGAGGGCAAATAACAGGATCAGGAACGGAACGGAGTTGGACAACAGATGGTCGTAACTGCCGTGGATAAACGGAGACAGGATGATTCCAGGCAATCCTTTGATAGTCAGTGGAAGGATGCCTAAAGAAGTCAGGTCGAGATTCAGAACGTTCTCGGCCACTTTCACCAGCCAAAACAAACCCACGATCAGTACCGGTATCAAAAGACTGTATTTGAAAATCTTTTTCTCGGTGTCTTTATCGAAAGGCTCGTGGTTTCTGGGGTAATAATTAAAAACGGGCATCTAAACCATTGATTTGATCAAAGCTGTGAAATTATAGATGTCTTCTTCCCGCGTGTCAAACGATGTCATCCAGCGTACTTCCGACCGGTGCTCGTCCCACAGGTAAAAGAAATATTTTTCCTGAAGCCGGGGGATGATTTCAGGAGGAACAATGGCAAAAACTCCGTTGGCCTCGACCTCCTGCGTGAGCTGAATGGCGGGTATCCGGCGTATTTCCTGTTCGAGCAGTCTGGCCATCCGGTTGGAGTGGGAAGCATTTCGTTTCCACAGTTCGTTGGAGAAATAAGCCAGAAACTGAGCGCTTACAAACCGCATTTTCGAGTACAATTGCATGCTTTGTTTGCGGATGTACTTGGCGTTTTTCGATAGTTCTGGATTGAAAAACAGCACCGCTTCGCCCTGCATCATCCCGTTTTTGGTGCCGCCAAACGACAGCACGTCAATGCCGGCGTCAACCGTAAATGCACGGAAAGGCAGGTCGAGGGCCACGGCTGCATTGGCCAGGCGTGCACCATCCATGTGCACAAAAAGTCCGTATTGGTGAGCCAGCGAGGTGATGGCTTTGATTTCATCGATGGAATATACGGTTCCGAGCTCGGTAACCTGCGAAATAGAAATGACTTTGGGTTGCGAATGGTGTTCAAAGTCAAAGCCATGCAGGTATTTGGCGATGCCTTGCGGAGTGATTTTTCCCCGGTTGGTTTCGACCGGGAGCAGTTTGCTGCCGGTAAATTTCTCCGGGGCACCGCATTCGTCTACCTGAATGTGAGCCGTTTCGGAGCAGATTACCGAATGAAACGAATGCGTCAGCGTTGAAAGGGCCAGCACGTTGGCTCCGGTTCCGTTAAACACAAAGTACACGTCAGTTTCGTCACCAAATTCCTTCCTGAACCGGTCGACTGCCATTCCGGTCAGCTGGTCGCCACCGTAACCAACGGCATGTCCTTCATTGGCAGCTGACAGGGCAGCTAAAATTTCCGGGTGAATCCCCGAATTATTATCGCTTGCAAAGCCTCGTTTCATAGATGATTTGTTGTATTTTTAGGATAGATTATTTGATGATATAAATGAACTCAAAAAATCAAATCAAACAAAATGGATAAGTCATTAAAATTGAGCGAAAAGTTGTTCTGTTTGGCTGTAAATCCCAAGAATGGCGGTATTTTGCTGAGTTCGGCCTCTGTTTTGAGCATGACTCTGACCGGTTCAGTGTTTGTTGAAATGATTGAAAAAGAGTTAATCTCGATTGAAAAAGGAGTTGTCCGTATTCAAAACTCAGCTGCCTGCGATGATGAAATTCATGAGTTTTTTCTGAACCGGATCCGGCTTCGCGCTAAAAACCGGAAGATGAGGAACTGGATTTCTTATTTTAGTGTCAGGGGAAGAAAAATACAGCGATTGTTTATCCGTAGCCTGGTTCGTAAACATGTTTTGCGAACTGAAGAAAAACGAATTTTGTTTATTCCGTACGAAAAAGTTTATCTGACGGATCAGGAGTTGGTTGAAAACATCAGGAAAGGAATGGAAAGTACCATGCTGGGGCGCGGAAATGCTTCGGATGATGCGCTGATTTTAGCCGTGATGGTTGCTAAATCCAACTTGCTGCCTCGGGTTTTTCCGGATCGGGCCCGCCGTAAAGAAGCAAACCTGTTCCTGAAAAATCTTCCTGAAACGGATATTTCAAAAGCCGTTCAGGAAGCTATTGAAATGGCCAATGCCGCAATTTATGCGGCAATTTCCTGACGAAAACCGGCACTGAATCTGATCTGTTCACAACGTATACCAAACATGGAAAAAGTAAATATATTCTGGTTTCGCCGCGATTTGCGCATCGATGATAATCATGGCTTGTTTGAAGCTCTGAATGCCGGACTGCCGGTTGTTCCCGTTTTTATTTTCGATCCGGAGATTCTGGCAAATTTTCGCAATCCGAATGATGCCCGGCTGACGTTCATCCATCGCTGTTTGTCCGATCTTCACCGCGAATTCCGCAACTACAAAAGCGGATTACAGGTTTATTTTTCGTCTCCCGAGGTGGTTTTCGGTCAATTGTCGGCCAAGTTTCAGGTGCACAGTGTTTTTGCCAATGCCGATTACGAACCTGCTGCTGTTTCGCGCGACCGGAAGGTTGAAAAGATTCTTCAGGATAAGGGGATTTTCTTCAAAACGTATAAAGATCAGGTTATCTTTCATCAGAATGAGATCGTTAAAGCTGACGGATCGCCCTATACTGTTTTTACGCCGTACAGCAAGAAGTGGAAGGAGATGCTGGGTATACAGGATGTGCAGTTTTTTGAAAGTGAAAAGTTGTTGTTCATGCTGCAACATTTATCGTCTGATTATTTCCCTGAACTGAGTGAGGTTGGGTATCAGGAGCAGCATATAAACTTTCCGGCGAAGTCGGTTGATGCGGTTCTGATCGGAAGTTACGGGCAAACGCGCGACTTTCCGGCGAAGAACGGTACCAGCCGGTTGGGAATTCACCTGCGTTTCGGGACCATTTCAATCCGGAAACTAACCCAGTTTGCACAAAAGCATTCCGAAGTTTTTCTGAACGAACTGATCTGGCGGAATTTTTATATGGACATTCTCTTTCATTTTCCGCATGTCGTCCAAAAGTCGTTTAAACCTGCTTATGATTTTATTCCGTGGCTGAATAACGAGGCCGGGTTTAAACGCTGGTGCGAGGGGCAAACGGGTTATCCGCTGGTTGATGCGGGCATGCGCGAACTAAACGAAACAGGCTACATGCACAACCGGGTCCGCATGGTCGTTTCCAGTTTCCTGACTAAACATTTGCTCATCGACTGGCGCTGGGGTGAAGCGTATTTTGCCGAAAAACTGCTTGATTACGAGCTGGCTTCCAATAACGGCGGATGGCAGTGGGCGAGTGGTTCGGGTTGTGATGCCGCTCCCTATTTCCGGGTTTTTAGTCCCGAATTGCAGACGCGGAAATTTGATCCGGAGCTGGAATATGTTCGTAGGTGGGTTCCCGAATACGGAACGGCTGCCTATGCCGAACCAATTGTCGATCATTCTTTTGCACGTGTGCGGGCTATTGAAACATACCGGAATGCGTTGAAATAACCGAACATGACCCGATTGCCGGAGGAATAAAAAACGCAGCAACCTTTCGGATGCCGCGTTTTCAATTAACTGTGCTATAACCTTTAAATCCAGAAAGCCTACTTGGTAATCCAGCCGATAATTTTGGCATCATCGGGTTTAACTTTGGGGTCAATCACATCGACCAGTTTCCCGTTCTCATCAATCAGGTATTTTTGGAAATTCCATTTCACTTCCGAATCCATCACCCCGTTTTTGCTTTTGCTGGTCAGCCACTGGTAAAGCGGATCCATGTCGTCGCCTTTTACCGATATTTTTGACATCATTTTAAAAGTGACCCCGTAGTTTCTTTCGCAGAACTCTGCAATTTCCTCATTCGTCCCGGGTTCCTGCTTCATAAAGTTGTTGGCCGGAAAGCCGATGATGGTAAATTTATCACCGCCATACTTTTCAAATAACTCTTCCAGTTGTTTGTATTGCGGAGTCAGTCCGCATTTGGATGCGGTATTGACAACCAAAACTTTTTTTCCTTTCAGGCCTGAAAGATCGAAATCGTTTCCGTCAATATCCTTAACCTTAAAATCGTAAAACGATTTTTGGCTGAAAGCTACTGTTGAGATGATAATCAGGCTGAGAATCAATATGGTCCTTTTCATTGGTTCATGTTTGAATGGTAACTGAAGATGAAACAACTCAGAGCGGTAAAAGTTTTGGCCAAGCTAAACTTAATATGTGCGTTTTATAACTTGTCGGCGCTTTGTTTCGCCTGTTGATAAATTTCGCCCTTGTCGTTAGGCCAGAATTTGTATATTTGGTCGTTCAATCGAGAAGGTTTTATGGAGAATTTTATTGTATCAGCACGAAAATACAGACCCGATACGTTTCAGACTGTTGTGGGGCAGGCATCGATAACCTCGACGCTCAAAAATGCGATTAAAAACAGTCAGCTTGCTCACGCCTATTTGTTTTGCGGCCCCCGGGGAGTTGGTAAAACAACCTGCGCCCGGATTTTCGCCAAAACCATTAACTGTCAGAATCTGACTGCCGAAATAGAGCCTTGCAACGAATGCGAATCGTGTCTGGCATTTAACGGCAGCCGCTCCTATAACATTCACGAACTGGATGCCGCGTCAAACAACTCGGTTGACGATATACGCAACCTGACCGATCAGGTCCGGATTCCGCCACAGATCGGGCATTACAGCATTTACATCATCGATGAGGTTCACATGCTGTCGCAGGCTGCATTTAATGCATTCCTGAAGACACTCGAAGAACCGCCGCGCCATGCCATTTTTATTTTGGCAACCACCGAAAAGCACAAAATTATTCCGACGATATTGTCGCGTTGCCAGATTTTTGATTTTAACCGGATTAAAATCAGTGATATATCCAGTCATCTGGCACATGTAGCTAAAAGCGAGTCTGTTGGAATCGAAGGTGAAGCGTTGAACGTGATTGCTCAAAAAGCCGATGGCGCCATGCGCGACGCCTTGTCTATTTTCGACCAGATTGTGAGTTTTTCAGGAAAAAGCATCACTTATAAAGATGTTATTTCGAACCTGAATGTGCTCGATTACGATTATTATTTCCGTCTGGTGGATTTATTCCTGAAAAATGATATTTCCGGAAGTTTATTGTTGTTCAATGAAATTCTGGATCACGGTTTCGACGGGCATCATTTTATTACAGGTCTGAGTTCTCATTTCCGCGATGTAATGGTTTCCAAAGATCCGGTAACGGTTCAACTGCTTGAAGTCGGCGGCGAGATTCGCGAAAAGTATAAGGTGCAGGGAGCCCAATGTGACGGCGATTTCCTGATTGGAGCGCTGCAAATTGCCAACGAATGCGACTTGCAATACAAAGCCAGTCAGAATAAGAGACTTTTGGTTGAGTTGGCTATTATTAAAATAGCGCAGCTGACCTTAAAAAAAAAATAGCTGACGGGATCGATTATAAATCGCTTCTGCCAATTTTTAATCTGACGGAACAGCCTGTAAAGCAGGCTGGTGATCAGGCGGTCCGAAGAGAGAGTAGTATGCCTTCAGCTCCTGAAAGTAAACCGGTTCCGGAGGAGAAGACACCGCAAGTCAAGGTAATGCGGAGGGTTGGCAGTTTGTTTTCTCCGTCAATTAAAGATGCGTTGGCCGGGAATATTGCCGAAAAGAAGGTTGAAGCTGAAGAAAAAACAGAGGAAGCGGCTTACAACGAGTATGAAAACTTTTCGGAGCCATTTACCCCGGAGCAACTGATGGAAAAATGGACCGAGTATCTAGATCAGTTATCAGACCGCCCCAATTTACGTTCAGCACTTTCAAACCCTCCGGAAATAACCGATGGAAACAAATTGCTGCTCCGCATCGGTAATTCAGTTCAGGAAGAAGATGTGAGGTTGGGAAAACAGGAACTGATCTCCTGGTTACGCAAAGAACTCCGGAATTCGGGAATTGAACTGAATACAAAGATTGAACGGGTTGAAACTGAGCGGACTCACTACAACGACTCAGAAAAACTGCAAATAATGATGCAGAAAAATCCGGAGTTATTCGAGCTGAAGCAAAAGTTTAATCTCGATTTTAAGGACTGATCGTTAGCTTAATCTGAATATTTTACCGACTTTTATAGCCCTGTTTTGCAAATCAGGGTTGTGTAAATTTTAAATTTTGTACTTTTATTCAAAATTGAAAAACCAAGAAGATGATAAAGAAAGAAGTATTAGACGCACTTAACGCCCAGATTAATGCTGAAAGTTATTCGGCATATATGTACCTGTCGATGGCCGCTTATTTTGAAAACATGGGACTTTCGGGTTTTGCAAACTGGATGAAAGTTCAGTATCAGGAAGAGTCGGCTCATGCTCTGAAATTCTTCAACTATGTTGTTGATCGCGGCGGAAAAGTTGAACTCAAGGCAGTTGAGCAGGTTCCGGTTGATTTTGACGGTATTGTTGATGTCTATGAAAAAACTTTGATCCATGAAGTCCATGTAACCGATTTGATCAATAACCTGATGAATGTGGCAGTGAAAGCTAACGATCATGCCGCGCAAAGCTTCTTGAAATGGTTTGTTGATGAACAGGTGGAAGAAGAAGCAAACGTAGAAAAAATTCTTTCGACACTTAAGTTGATTAACGGACAGGGCAACGGCATCTTCATGATGGATCGTGAATTAGGTCAGCGGGTTTTTGTTGATCCCAATACGGCAGGCTAATTTTTCAAATATATTTTGTAAAAAGGCTGCCTTCAGGCAGCCTTTTTTTTTGTGTAAATTTGCTGAAGCATTACCTCTGCGGTTAGTGTTTCAGCTCATTGATTTTATAAGCTAAATTATT
Source organism: Prolixibacteraceae bacterium (assembly GCA_016788685.1). Classification (GTDB taxonomy): domain Bacteria; phylum Bacteroidota; class Bacteroidia; order Bacteroidales; family Prolixibacteraceae; genus Aquipluma. The sequence goes on from JAEUSS010000460.1 coordinate 8,954, forward strand.
CAGTTAATAAATTTAAAAGAAAAAGAGATGAGTCAGATTATTTTAAACAAATTAGATTATTTGCGGATTCAGAAGCAAATACAGGAAGCGCTTAAAAGTAAGACAATCCTTGAGGCGGAAGCCGAAAAGCTAATGTCGGAATTAGATTCGGCCAAGATTGTTGAGCCACAGGAGATCCCGAATGACGTAGTTACGATGAATTCGGTGGTTAAAGTCTCGTTTATTGACAGCGAAAAACAGCTGGAGTTTAAGATTGTGTATCCGGAAGAAGCAAACTTTAAAGAAAAGAAAGTTTCTATTTTTTCGCCGATTGCCACTGCACTGATTGGTTTCAGGGTAGGCGACCAGATCGAATGGATGGTTCCGGGCGGGCTTACCAAGGTCAGGATCGACGGAATCGT
>JAEUSS010000475.1 GCA_016788685.1 Prolixibacteraceae bacterium
GTTTTACCCGCCCCCATCGCCCCGTAAAAGGCAAAAATCCGGTCATCAGGGAAATGCCCGAGCAACAACCTTGCGGATTCCTGAAGCACAGTTAAATCTGTTATTTGAGTCTGAAACATCGATTGCGAATTAGTGCTGCAAATTAATAAAACTTCAGGGAATATGCATAACCCTGACTTTTGTTAAAGGTTGGAATAAAAAATTTGTATTACTTTTGATTCAGGATAAACCGAAAAAAAATATCACATGAATCTCCCGGAAAATTTAAAGTACACCAACGAACACGAATGGATTAGTGTTGAAGGTGATGTTGCATTGGTTGGAATTACCTCGTTCGCTCAGGGCGAATTGGGTGACATTGTTTTTGTTGAAATAGAGACTGAAGGCGAAACGCTTGATAAAGGCGAAACTTTTGGAACCATTGAAGCTGTTAAAACAGTTTCTGATTTGTTTATGCCGGTTACAGGCCAGGTCGTAGAAGTAAACTCAGCTCTTGAAGCTTCACCGGAACTGGTAAACAAAGATCCATACGGGCAAGGTTGGCTAATCAAAATAGCCATATCCAATCCGGAAGAACTGAATGAATTATTGAGCGCAGAAGAGTATCAAGCCATGCTCGAAGCCTAAAAAAATAGAGCCCTGAAGAAAAATCTTCAGGGCTTTTTTTGTCCTGCATTCAGACTAAGCCATTTCCTTTTAATAGTTCCTGCCCTTCGCTGTAACTTCTGTTGGACTTGACATTCAGGTCAATTCCCTGCAAAATTCTTCTGAATATCCCTCCCTGCAAAGCAAAAAAACCTGCTTTTGAAAAAGCAGGTTTTTGAAATATGAGAAATTTTGGTTGTTGAATCAAAGCGACTTTGCAACTTCGGTTAAAGTGAAAGCTTCAATAAAATCGCCTTCTTTAATATTGTTATAGTTATCAATATTTAAGCCGCATTCATAACCTTTGAGAACTTCTTTTACGTCATCCTTAAATCGTTTGAGAGATCCAAGGGTTCCGGTATAAATTACAATTCCGTCACGGATAACGCGTACCTTATCTTTCCTGACAATCTTTCCGTCACGGACAATACATCCGGCAATAGTTCCCACCTTGGTAATGTTAAAGGCTTCCATGACTTCTGCAGTCCCGGTAATTTCTTCCTTAATTTCAGGAGAAAGCATACCTTCCATAGCCGCCTTAATTTCGTTGATGGCGTCGTAAATGATTGAATACAGGCGGATATCGATTTGCTCTTTCTCAGCGATCTTGCGGGCACTGACGGACGGGCGAACCTGGAATCCAACGATAATTGCATTTGACGCGGTTGCAAGCATAATGTCCGATTCGGAAATTGCTCCAACGGCTTTATGAATTACATTAACCTGAATCTCTTCGGTTGACAACTGGATTAATGAGTCAGAAAGTGCCTCGATTGACCCGTCCACGTCACCCTTCACAATCAGGTTCAGTTCCTGGAAGTTACCGATGGCTATACGGCGTCCGATTTCATCCAGTGTAATATGTTTTTGTGTACGCAATCCCTGTTCGCGGGCAAGCTGTTCACGCTTATTGGCAATATTACGTGCATCACGTTCATTTTCCATCACGTTAAACTTGTCACCGGCCTGAGGCGCTCCGTTGAGTCCGAGAAGGATGACCGGTTCTGCAGGCATGGCAACGGTTACACGCTGATTACGTTCGTTGAACATCGCCTTTACGTGCCCGTAATATGGTCCGGCCAGAAGGACATCGCCCACTCTGAGCGAACCGTTCAATACCAAAACCGTTGATACGTAACCGCGTCCTTTATCCAGCGTGGATTCAATAACTGTCCCGGTCGCACGTTTGTTCGGATTACCTTTCAACTCGAGCATTTCTGCTTCGAGCAATACTTTTTCGAGCAACAAGTCAACATTCAATCCGCTTTTTGCAGAAATGTCCTGACTCTGATACTTTCCGCCCCATTCTTCAACCAGATAATTCATAGCAGCCAGTTTCTCCTTAATTTTTTCAGGATTTGCCCCCGGCTTGTCAATTTTATTGATGGCGAAAATGATCGGGACATTTGCAGCTGCGGCATGGTTGATTGCTTCAATTGTCTGAGGCATGATGTTATCATCCGCAGCAATAATGATAATGGCAATATCCGTAACCTGAGCACCCCTGGCGCGCATCGCGGTAAACGCTTCGTGCCCCGGAGTATCGAGGAAAGTTATCTCGCGTTCATTTTTCAGTTTCACATGGTAAGCACCGATATGCTGGGTAATACCTCCGGCTTCACCGGCAATTACGTTAGTACTTCGGATATGGTCAAGCAGCGAAGTCTTACCGTGGTCAACGTGCCCCATTACCGTTACAATAGGTGCTCTGGGCAACAACTGGTCTTCGGTATCAGGCTCTTCTTCAATAGCAACCTGAATTTCGGCACTCACGAACTCAACTTTGTACCCGAATTCATCGGCAACAACAGCCATTGTTTCAGCGTCCAGACGCTGGTTGATGGAAACAAACAAACCTAAGCTCATACAAGTCGAGATTACGCTTGTCACTGAAGTATCCATCATCGTGGCCAGTTCATTTACAGAAACAAACTCGGTAACCTTCAGGATATTCTGTTCCGCAGTTTCACGTTCGGCCTGTGCAGCCATACGATCACTGGCAATTTGTCTTTTGTCTTTGCGGTATTTAGCTCCTTTGGATTTTGTTCCTTTCGTGGTCAAACGAGCCAAAGTATCTTTAATCTGCTTCTGTACATCTTCTTCGCTCACTTCTTTTTTCAGAGGTGTGCGCTTCTTCAGATTCAGTTTTTCGCCTGAAGGCCTGGCCGCGCCGCCAATATTTTTGGTTACCACGAGTTTTTTCCGTTCGCCCGGAACTGCCGGCTTTTCGGCAACATTAACACGTTGCTGGTTTCCCGGAATATCTTTTGAAATACGCTTTCTTTTCTTCTTGCGGTTTTGTTGCTGCAATGATTCGGCCGACTGAGCTGCAGGCTTTTTATCTGAAGGAAGTTCGATTTTCCCGACAACCGTTGGCCCTGCCAGTCTTTCGGCTTTTGCCTTGATCACTGTCGGAGCGGTCCTTACCGTTTCTGCAGTTTCCTCCTGAGTATTTTCGGCTTCAGCAGGTCTCTGAACATCACGACGTACCTTTTCGCGTTCTTTGCGCTCTTCCTCTTTCTGTTTTTTACTTTTCTTGGCTGGTCTTGTTTTCTGATTCAACAAAGCCAGATCAATACGGCCGACAACCTTTACTTCTTCCACCTTTGGAACATTGGTTGTAACCATGTCCGCATTAAAACGATCATCAGCATCTTGCGCTTCGGCCGCTTCTTCCCGGACTTCCGCTTTTTCTGCCGGTGCCGGTTTTTCTTCCTTCACGGGCTTCGGAGCTTTCACTTCTTCTGCAGCAACCGGAATTTCCCGGATTGGTTTCTCCTCAGTTACCGGTTTATGGTGTACAGGTTTCGGGTTTTCAACAGGAGCTACAGGTTCTTCTTTTTTCTTCACCCCACCAAGATGATCGAGGTCAATCTTCCCGATTACTTTAGGAGCTTCAATTTCTTGCCGCGGAGTAGTTATCAGCTCTTCCTTGTGCTCACTCCTGACTGGTTTTGGCTCTGCCGGAATACCAGACTCTGTTTTTCTGGAGGTGTGCCCTTTAATAATTACCTCATCCTCTTCATAATCCTCATCGGCATGCTTGTGACCTGAATCTTTGACATCATCCAATGATATGGATTCCTTGGCACCACGGTGACTTTTCAGATTGATTTTTTCTGACTCTTTTTTCAGATTGACATCGCCCTTGTATTCTTTTTCAAGAAGAAGATATGCGTCATCCGTAATTTTGTTGTTCGGATTTGTATCAATATCAAACCCCTTCCGGTGCAGAAAATCAACGATGGTTGAGATTCCTACATTAAAGTCCCGCGCTACTTTACTTAGTCGTTTTATACTACCTATAACCATAAACCCACTCAGTTAAATAAACCTCAAAATAATATTTAAGGAATTAACGATGATGCAATTTTACATTCAAAATCTAAAATGCCCTAATTTTCATGCAATAATTTGAAAAAAACTTTGCGGTTTATTCAAATTCATTCTTCAGTATTCTAAGAACTTCATCGATAGTTTCTTCTTCGAGGTCGGTTCTTTTGATCAGTTCTGACCGGGTAAGACTCAATACGTTTTTAGCCGTATCGCAACCAATTGACTTCAGTTGGTCAATCACCCAGCTTTCAATTTCATCGGCAAATTCTTCCAGGTTAACGTCTTCATCGTCTTGCGCAACCTCGCGGTAAACATCAATTTCGTAACCGGTCAGCTGACTGGCCAACCTGATGTTCAAACCACCTTTACCAATGGCCATCGAAACCTCATCTGGTTTCAGGTATACATCAGCTCTTTTGGTGTCTTCGTGCAATTTGATAGACGATACTTTGGCCGGATTCAACGCACGCTGAATGAACAGCTGCATGTTGGCCGAATAGTTAATAACATCTATATTTTCGTTGCGCAATTCACGAACGATGCCATGAATACGCGATCCTTTCATTCCCACACAGGCTCCAACCGGGTCGATACGTTCATCGTATGACTCAACGGCAACTTTGGCCCTTTCGCCCGGAACTCTGACAATCTTTTTGATGGTAATCAAGCCGTCAAAGATTTCAGGAACTTCCAGTTCGAACAAACGCTCGAGGAAAACCGGAGATGTTCTGGACAGAATAATCAGCGGATTGTTGTTGCGTAATTCAACCTTGTACACCACAGCCCGGAGATTATCCCCTTTTCTGAAATAGTCCGAAGGAATTTGTTCTGTTCTCGGAAGGATCAGTTCGTTTCCTTCATCGTCCAAAATCAGGATTTCCTTCTTCCATACCTGATAAACTTCGCCGGCAACAATGTCGCCGATTTTGGTTTTGTATTTATTGAAAATATGGTCTTTTTCAAGCTCCATGATGCGACTTGCAAGATTCTGACGCAGATTCAGAATAGCTCTGCGACCAAACTGGGCCAGTTTCACCTCATCGGTTACTTCTTCTCCAATTTCATAATCTGCATCAATCTTTTTGGCTTCTTTCAGTGTAATTTGCCTGTTCGGATCTTCAAAGTCTTCGTCAGCAACTACTTCTCTGTTTCGCCAAATCTCAAAGTCACCCTTATCGATGTTAATAATCACATCGAAGTTTTCATCTGTGCCGTATGTTTTTTGAAGAACATTTTTAAAAACATCTTCCAATACGCTCATCATCGTGGCGCGGTCGATATTCTTAAGTTCTTTGAATTCAGCAAAGGTGTCGATAAGATTTAAAGTATCCATCTCGTCCCGGTTTTAGAATTTTAATATTTTTTTTGCTTCTTTTATTTCTGAATATTCGAAAGAATGAACCCTGGTCACAAGCTCTTTCTTTTTCGATCCTTCGAGTTTTTCTTTGGTTGTCACTTCCAGATCAATCCCCTGCTCGTCAGCTCTTTTCAACAGTCCGGCTAATTTCCGGCCATCAGTCAACAGTACTTCAATCTCTGTATCCAGATTTTTTTTATACTGACGAACCAGCCTGAAAGGTTCACTTAATCCTGAAGAAAACACTGACAATTCAAAATCCTCAACTTCCCGATCAAGATTACTTTCAACAAAACGGCTGATTTCAACGATTTGATTAATTGAGATTCCCGTGTCGCTGTCAACCATGACATGGATCACATTGCTGGATGAAACCGTTACATCAACCAAAAACTGGTCTTCAGTAAGTTTTTCATTCACAAGCTCCGCTATTTTTGCTTTGTCGATCATATTCGTGTAATAAAATAGGGGACTCTCGATCCCCTACCTCTGGTTTTCCCAAATTGTCGCGACAAAAATAGTAATTTTAATTAAATTGTCAAAATCAATTAATTAAGGATTCTGATTCTCTTAAAAAAATCAGGCGGGATGATACAGTTAAAAATAGTATACCGAAAGAAAACTTTCCTATTTTTGCAATGTTTATCCTGTCAAACAGACATTTAATCTTTTGAAAACAAATAAGAAAAAAATAATCAACGATCCGGTTTTTGGCTTCATCAACCTCCGTTCCGAACTTGTCTTCGATTTAATTGAACACCCATATTTTCAGCGGCTACGCAGAATCAAACAATTAGGACTATCATACATGGTATACCCCGGTGCCAACCACACCCGTTTTGAACATGCGCTCGGGGCTGTCCACCTGATGCGCTCGGCCATAGGGATCCTGAAACTAAAAGGACAAGAAATTACCGATGAAGAATCCGATGCGGTAACCATCGCCATCTTACTGCACGACATCGGTCATGGGCCGTTTTCGCATGCACTGGAAAGCACCATTGTTCAAGGAGTTCCGCACGAACGGATTTCACTGCTGCTGATGGAACAACTAAATAAAGAGTTCGGCGGAAAGCTGGAACTTGCCATCCGCATTTTTACCGATCAGTACCATAAACATTTTCTGCACCAACTGGTTTCCAGCCAACTCGACATGGATCGGCTCGATTACCTCAGCCGCGACAGCTTCTTTTCCGGAGTTTCCGAAGGAGTTGTTGGTGCCGAACGAATTATAAAAATGCTGAATGTAAGGAATGACGAACTGGTTGTTGAATACAAAGGGATTTATTCGGTTGAAAACTTTCTGATTGCCCGGCGTCTGATGTATTGGCAGGTCTATCTGCACAAAACGGTATTGTCTGCCGAATACCTGCTTATAAATGTACTCACCCGCGCACGCGAGCTTTCGGCGAAAGGCTCCGAACTGTTTGCCACCCCGGCACTAAAGGCTTTCTTATCGCATCAGGTTACACTTGATGATTTTACATTTAACCGCCCTGTTGACGGCCGCCCGACCCTGGATTTGTTCGTCAGCCTGGATGACAACGACATTATTGCGTCCATTAAAGAATGGCAAAGCCACCCGGATGCTGTTTTGTCGTACCTGTCGCGCAGCATCATCAACCGCAGGTTGTACAAAATTAAAATTAGTAAAAAGCCTATTCCGGAGCAGAAAATTGCGCTAATCAAAGAAAAGATCTGTAGTCATTTTAGAGTATGCGATGACATGATGCACTATTTCCTGATTGCAGACACCATCTCGAACAGCGCATACAACCAGATTCCGAACGATAAAATTAATGTTCTGTTCAAAAACAATAAAATAAGCGACATTGCAGATGCATCGGATATTAACCTTTCCGTTTTTTCTGAAACAGTAAGGAAATATTTCATCTGCTATCCGAAAGAATTGGACATTAAGTAATTTAAACTATTTTTGCACGGCAATTACAAAACAAATATGGAATTCAAAGCTCAAAGTATAGCTGATTTTCTGGGAGGTACGGTTGAAGGAGATGCCAATGCCACCGTAACAGACGTAGCTAAAATTGAAGAAGGTAAACCCGGAACATTAGCATTCCTATCTAATCCGAAATATTTTAAATACCTATACGAGACTAATGCTTCCATCGTAATCGTTAATCAGGATATGGAACTTGAGGCCCAGGTAAAAGCCACCTTGATCCGTGTTCCGGATGCGTATAAAGCATTTGCTTCACTACTCGAATTATACCAGCAAGCCAAAGGAAGTAAAACAGGAATCGAAAATCCGTCATTTATCGACCCGACAGCCCAAGTTGGCAACGATGTTTATGTCGGTGCTTTTGCCTATCTCGGGAAAAACGTCCGGATTGGGAATCATGTTAAAATCTATCCTCAGGTTTATATCGGCGATAACACAACGATTGCCGACGACACCGTTCTTTTCCCCGGAGTTAAAATTTATGAAAATACCAAAATCGGTCAGGCATGTATCATTCATGCCGGAGCAGTAATTGGTGCCGACGGATTCGGTTTTGCTCCTACTGAAGACGGAACCTATAAAAAGATTCCTCAGGTTGGAAATGTTATTCTGGAAGATTGGGTAGAAATTGGTGCCAATACAACGATTGACTGCGCAACAATGGGCTCGACAATCGTCAGAAAAGGGACAAAAATCGACAACCTGGTTCAGATTGCCCACAATGTTGAGATTGGCGAAAACACGGTAATGGCTTCTCAAACAGGCATTGCCGGGTCGACAAAAGTTGGAAGCAACTGCATGTTTGGCGGACAAGTCGGAGTTGCCGGGCACATCACGATTGGCGATCATGTCAATCTGGGAGCCATGTCGGGAGTCTCGAACAGCATCAAATCAAATAAAACAGTTTTAGGAGCACCAGCTATGGATATTGCTCGGGCAGCTAAAGTTTTTGCCATCTACCGGAACTTGCCTCAACTGAGAGAGCAGGTTATTGAGATGGGAAAACAATTGGCTCAAATTAAAACGAAGCTTGAAGAATAATTGAAATCAGGGATGATAATTAAACAAAAAACATTAGCCAAAGAATTTTCAATCAGCGGGAAAGGTTTACACACCAACTGCCTGGTTAAAATGACTTTTAAACCGGCTCCGATCAATCACGGATTTAAATTTCAACGCATTGATCTGGATGATAAACCGGTCATTCCGGCAAGCGCCGAATACGTTGTAGATACTTCCAGAGGAACCGTACTCGGGATTAACGGCGCCAAAATCAGCACGCTGGAACACAGCCTGGCCGCATTGACCGGCATGGACCTGGATAACGTCCTGATTGAAATCGACAACGAAGAAGTTCCGATTCTGGACGGAAGTGCCCGCTTTTTTGTCGAGGCTATCGAAAAAGCTGGAATTGTTGAACAGGAAGCCGAACGCGAATTCTTCGTGGTAACCGAAAAAATCGTTTACAAAAACGAAAAAACAGGCTCCGAAATCATCGCCCTGCCCGATAACGATTACAACCTGAATATTTTAATTTCGTTCAACTCTTCGGTCCTGAACAACCAGTTCGCTTCGTTAAACTCACTGAGCGACTTTAAAACCGAAATTGCCAACTGCCGCACCTTTGTTTTTCTTCACGAACTGGAGTTCCTGCTGAAAAACAACCTGGTTAAAGGTGGCGATCTGGACAGCGCGATCGTGATCATGGACCGCCCGGTTTCTCAGGAAGAACTCGACCGGATTGCCGACTTGTTTAACCACAAGCGGGTTGAAGTTAAATCGCAGGGAATACTGAACAATGTTGACCTGCAATACGACAATGAGTGCGCCCGTCATAAACTCCTCGATGTTATCGGCGACCTGGCACTGGCCGGAAAGCGGATAAAAGGCCGCATCATTGCAACCAAACCCGGACACCATGCCAATACCGAATTTGCCCGAATGATTATGAAGGCAATTCAAAAAGAACATGTGAAAGATAAAATCCCGGTATACAACCCCAATGCCCCGGTGTTGATGGACATCAACAAAATCAAAGAACTTCTTCCTCACCGGTTCCCTTTCCTGATGGTTGATAAAATCATCGATATTCAGGAAAACTTTATCGTTGGAGTTAAAAATGTAACCGTAAACGAACCTTTCTTTCAAGGCCATTTCCCCGAAGAACCTGTTATGCCCGGAGTTTTGCTGGTTGAAGGAATGGCTCAGGCCGGTGGTATCTTTGTCCTTCGGACCATGGAAGGAAAATTCTCGACTTATTTTATGAAGATCGATAATGTCAAATTCCGGAAAAAAGTGGTCCCGGGCGACACCGTGATCTTCAAAATTACCCTTACTTCGCCTATCCGCAGGGGCATTGCCGAAATGCACGGCCTGTGCTACGTGGGTGATTCGGTTGTTGCCGAAGGCGATTACATGGCTCAGATAGTGAAAGTAAATTAAAACAGAAAATAGCAGAAAATGAAACAACCATTAGCTTACGTACACCCCGAAGCAAATATTGCTGACAACGTAGTTATTGAACCTTTTGTATCGATTGACAAAGATGTGATTATCGGCGAAGGAACCCGAATCGGTTCGAGCGTAACTATCATGCCGGGAGTTCGCATTGGTAAAAACTGCCGGATTTTCCCCGGAGCAGTGATTGGCGCTGCACCTCAGGATCTGAAATTCAAGGGCGAATATACTACCGTTGAAATCGGTGATAATACAACCATCCGCGAATTTGTAACCATTAACCGTGGTACCATAGCTAAAGGGAAAACCGTGGTAGGTAATAACTGCCTGCTGATGGCTTACGTACATGTGGCTCACGACTGTGTGGTCGGAAACGACGTCATCCTGGTGAACAACGTTCAGCTGGCCGGTGAAGTGGTGATCGACGACTACGCGATCCTGGGCGGAATGACGGCCGTGCACCAGTTTGTACATGTCGGCTCACACGTAATGGTTTCAGGCGGTTCACTCGTGCGGAAAGATATTCCTCCGTTCATTAAAGCCGGCCGCGAACCGTTATCTTACGTTGGAATCAACTCCATCGGACTGAGACGCCGCAATTTCAACAACGAAAAAATCCGCGAGGTTCAGGAAATATACCGTTACATCTACCAGAAAGGACTGAACATCTCTCAGGCTGTCGAAATCATTGAAGCCGAAATGCCTGCTTCAACCGAACGCGACGAAGTGCTGCTGTTTATCAAAGACTCGAAACGCGGAATTATTCGCGGTTATTTACCCGATTAATTCTCCGGAATAATAAACTCATTGAAAAGCTCTGAATCACATTCAGGGCTTTTTTTTTGACCAACTTACAACTCATCACGTCATTCAAAAAAAATAGTCCGGACATAAACCAGTCCTTTTTCTCCGGCCTCCCGCTGTATTTGTTCGCCACCCCGTTCACTTTTAACAGGTGACCGCAGAAACGATTCGCCGCCCGGCAGATTCGGCTCACTAGTCAGATGATCCGTTCCGCTACATAGCCGAAAAGAACCACCTGACAGATGGTTCTTTTCGCCACTTAGAAGCAATCTTTGAGGGTCGAAAATTGCTTCTGGGTGGTGTAAAACTGCATCTAAGTAGTGTAAAACTGCATCTAAGTGATGTAAGATTGCTGCGGTGCGGCGGAAATTTGCATCTGTGCGACGAAGGATTGCATCTGTGCGATGAAGGATTGCATCTAAGCTGTGTGCCCTGAAGTCTGTTTCGTAAACTGTGCCCTATGGGCTCACGCCGATGTTCAAAAACAAATCGGGGATTGTTTCACGGCATTTTATTCCGTTCACCATAATGCTCTGATGATTGCATACCGTCATCGCGAGCGTAGCGTGGCGATCTGCCGGATTATTGTCATCGCCGCATGATGCCCCGTTCTTTGAGAGGGCGACCCGCAACAACAAAACTCCAAAATAAAAAGAGCAGATCCCGATTTTTCAATCAGCATCTGCCCTTTTTGAATCCGCAAACAAGTTATCAGTTTGTCCGCGTAGCGAACATTTTCTATTTCACCGGATACCTGAATTGATAACTTCCGGAGCCAACCTGAAGCGAGCTGCCTTTTCCGGCGGCTTTTACGGTTGATTTTACCGAAGCCGGCAATGCCTGCCCGTTCATCGTCAGCACATCAGCCGAAGCTACCGGCAAGGTCACCGTTGCTGTGGTGTTAGCCGGAACCACAATGTCGTAAACCAGCTCCGTTCCTTCCATTTTCCAGGCAGATTTAATTTTTCCGTACATCGAATGGAATTCGGCACTGGCATTGGTCAGGCCTCCTCCGGGGTGAGGAGCAAACAAAATGTGTTTGTATCCGGGCTGCTTCGCATCGATGTCCATTCCGGCCACATAATGGTACAACCATTCGCCGATGGCGCCATACGCATAATGGTTAAAGCTGTTCATACCGACATCCTGGAATGAGCCGTCGGGTTTTTGTCCGTCCCAGCGCTCCCAGATGGTAGTCGCCCCCTGCGTAACGGGATATAACCACGACGGGTAATTTTTACGGTTCAGCAGCATGAAGGCCAGATCGTCGTAACCATGTGCCGACAAGGTTTTGCAAAGCAGCGGAGTGCCGACAAAGCCTGTGGTGAGGTGGCCCATCTTTTTCACATCGGCAGCCAGGAAAGCGGCCGCTTTCGGGACTAAATCTTCAGGAAGCAGGTCGAATGCCAATGCCACCGAATAGGCCGTTTGCGTATGCGAAACCAGTCGTCCGGTTGAGGTTACAAAATCTTTGACGAATGCCTTTTTAATGTTCTCCGAAAGCTGGGCATAGGTTTTGGCATCTTCAGTTTGCCCGATAATGGCCGCAACTTTAGCCAGCAATCCGGCCGAATACGAATAATAAGCCGTTGCAATCAGGTCTTTTTCGGTTGTTGCACCGGTATAATCCGAGCGGTTGGAGGCAAAAGCGAGCCAATCGCCGTAATGCGTATCGCCGAGCCAGAGCAGTTTGTCGCCGGCGCGGTCTTTCATGTAATTCACCCAGGCTTTCATCGAAGGATACTGAACTTCGAGGATTCGTTTGTCGCCATACACCAGGTAAGTGGTCCAGGGGACAATCACCGAAGCGTCGGCCCAGGCGGTTGATCCGCCGCCGCCTTTCAGGACATCAGGAATCACGTGGGGAACCAGTCCGTTGGGCAGCTGATCGGCAGCCACATCGCGCATCCATTTGGTGTAAAACGGCGCCACATCGAAGTTGAAGGCAGCGGTCATGCTGAATACCTGGGCGTCGCCGGTCCAGCCCAGGCGCTCGTCGCGCTGCGGGCAATCGGTCGGAACATCGAGGAAATTACCCTTCTGGCCCCATTGAATGTTGTGCTGAAGCTGGTTAATCAGCGGCTCGGAGCAGGAGAACGATCCGGTTGGGTTCATATCCGAATGGATAACCACGCCGGTAATCTGATCGAGTGAGGGCTGAGCCGGGAAGCCTTCAACCATCACAAACCGGAAGCCGTGGAAAGTAAAATGCGGTTCGTAAACTTCCTCGCCTTCGCCTTTCAGGATGTAGACATCGGTACATTTGGCGCTGCGCAGGTTGGCTGTATAAAAGTTGCCCTCTTTGTCGAGCACTTCGGCAAACTTTAAGGTAACCTGATCACCGGCTTTACCCTTCACTTTCAGGCGTACCCATCCGACCATGTTTTGTCCCATGTCGAAAACCGTTTCGCCTTTCGGCGTGGTGATCAGTTTCACGGGTTTAATTTCTTCGACAGCCTTCACCACTGAACCTTGCGGAGCGACCAGGTTTTCTTTCGAGTGACTGGCCACTGCAGCTTTTTCCCAGTTGCTGTCGTTAAATCCGGCCGTTGACCAGCCCGGCATTTCTTTGCGGGCGTCGTAAGTTTCGCCGTTGTAAATATCCGAGAAGCGAATCGGGCCGGTAGTTGCTTTCCACGAGTCGTCGGTTCCGATCAGTTCGGTAGTGCCATCGGTGTAAGTAATCTGCAACTGAGCCAGCAAGGCAATTTTGCTTCCGTAATAGCCGTTCTGGCTGCTCCATCCGATGTTGCCCCGGTACCATCCGTCGCCAACAATTGCGGCGAGGGAGTTTTTGGCCTGAAGCATGGAAGTTACGTCGTAAGTCTGGTATTGTGTCCGTTTGTTATAGCTGGTCCAACCGGGCGTAAACAAATCGGTGCTGACTTTTTTACCGTTCAGGAACAACTGATACAAACCCAACGAAGTGACATACACCCGTGCCGACTGAACCTGTTTCGCCGGAGCAAATTCTTTCCGGAAATACTGACTTGGTTTGGAGCCTTTTACATCAGGTTCAGATCA
>JAEUSS010000478.1 GCA_016788685.1 Prolixibacteraceae bacterium
ATAAGGTAGATTGTGTGTATTTAACCATGGCTGCTGCTACTAAGGTTTGTAAGAATAAAAATAAGGTTTGTAAAGGGATTGAAGCATCCATTCAAACCGGTAATTACGGCAAAATTCAGAACCTTATTTTGGGTTTTTTACCTTAGTAGCCAAACGGGGCCATCCTGCATCCCACCTTATTTACCTTATCAATCGGTACCATCAGAATAAGGTAAATAAGGTAGATTGTGTGTATTTAACCATGGCTGCTGCTACTAAGGTTTGTAAGAATAAAAATAAGGTTTGTAAAGGGATTGAAGCATCCATTCAAACCGGTAATCACGGCAAGATTCAAAACCTTATTTTGGTTTTTTTCACCTTAGTAGCGAACAGGTTGATCTCCCATCCAACCTTATTGAGCGGTACCATCAGAATAAGGTAAATAAGGTGATTGATGCGTGGGGTAATTCCCGGCTACTAAGGTTTAGGAGAATAGAAATAAGGTTTGTAAGGAGATTGAAACATCGATTCAAATCGGTAATCACGGCAAGATTCAAAACCTTATTTTGTTTTTTTTTTCACCTTAGTAGCCAAACGGTGCCATCTTGCATCTACCTTATTAACCTTATTTAAAAATAAGGTTTAACACCTCCCCAAAAAAACAAAACCGGTGTGCAGATTGCTCCGCACGCCGGTTCTGATGGTCTGTCCGTTTCCGGATATTAGTTGGCGGCCGCCGGAGCCGGGGCTTCCACTTCTTTCGGAGTTTCTTCGTCGGTAAGCAGGAATAAATTGTAGCGGGCAGCGTCGTCCTGGAAAACCAGTTTGGCACACTGACACACCAGCGCCATCCGTTCCCACACCTTATTCATGGCCTCGATGCGCTCACTGGCAGCTATCGAACGTGCTTTTTTGGCTTTTTGCTGCACAATATTTTGTTCGGTGATCGCGGTGGCCAAACTATCCAGCAGTTCGATCTCATCTTCCTTCAATCCTTTGGCCAGCAAGGCCGGTTTGTATTCGTCCTTCGATACCTGGTTGTATGCCGAGCGGAGCAACACCGGTAATTGAAGCTGACTGGTCCGGACCAAATTGTATTGTTGCTGTCCAAATAATCTCAGGATGGCAACGTCTTTGGGGAAAGCAAGCTGGGCATAGAGCATCACCGTTTGAAAATGGTTTCGGCCCTGATCCATCAGTTCTTCGAGTTTGGCGGTTTCGTTGGCTTGTTCGCCCACTTCGGCATAATCGGGAAGGATTGCCCGTGCGGCGGCCGTATCAGCGGCCCAATCGGCCCCGAAGGTGCCGCCCAGTTGCGGGAAACGAAAAGCAAATACCTCTTTGTGGGTTTCGAACGAATCCATTAATACGTCTGACTGTTGTAACACTTCCTCATCCGAAATGGTGAAGAGGCGTTTAGTTTCTTCTGGATGCTTCATTGTAAAATGAATTTAAAGGTTAGTAAAAAACAGATAACGATTAAGTTAATAGATACTTAATGAGCTAATTTAATCAATTAAAATATGATTACAATCGCTCAGAACTAAAAAGTCAGAACTATTTTTAAGTTAACCGTTGCTTTTTTTTATCCTGAAAACGAATCGAACAGATTTACCGAAGAACAGAATTCATCAGTTAGCGGAACGATCAGCTTTTACGCCACCCAGCAGTAATCCATCACTACCTAGATGTAATCCTACGCCACCCAGATGCAGTTCATCACTACCCAGCAGCAATTTTACACCACCCAGAAGCAATTTCCGACCCTCAAAGATTGCTGCTGGGTGCCGGAACAAATCAACTGTGCGGCGAAGCAAATCAACTGTGTGGCGGACTAAATCAGCGATGTGACGAATCGGATCAACTATACGACGACCCGGATCAACTGTATGGCGAACCGGATTAACTATACGACGTAAAATTTTTGCCGACCGGCGGTTAAGGACGGCGGAGGGGGAGAGGGACTAATAGCATACTCTTCCTTTTTTTTTGAGGAGCAAAATAAAGTCACTGATCGACTTCAATTCTTTTGTTGATGGGGTCGTGTTGGTCATTAATTCCACCGATTGAAATTCGTACCACGAAGCGTCATCGCCATGCCGATGGAACCTGAATTTTTTGATTCCAACTTGCTCCGGATAGAAATACGCCCGGTCAATCAGATTTTGCTGAATCTTTTGGGTTATTTCTTCCATGGGCAGTTGTTCAGGGTTTGAAAACTTTTTGCTTCCAAACTTTTTCCAGTTTCCCGAGTCGCGGTGCAGGTAATTAAATCGGACGACTTCGCTCATGTCATTTTTCTGCCAAAGGAACGGATTCGGCGAATTTGGGTCAACGGACTATGAGTCACATTTTAGTCTAAAACTTGGAACCCGATTTCTTTAAGATAGTTAAAAGTAGAATCGTAAAACTTAGGGTTTCGTGTTGGATCTTCTTTATCTCCAGAAGGAACTACGATTACCATTCCTTGACGCGCTCGGGTTAGCAATACTCGATAGGCATTTTTTAGATAAAGTTTTCGTTCAGATTTATTGATGTGATTCCATTTTGAACCGACAAATGACCAATGTTCCCAGCCGTTGGGCGAATATCGAAAATCGGCATCCCAGGTAACACAAGACCAATCGAGTTCTAATCCCTGAACTTGGAATTCTGTCGCAACATCTTCTAAATAATAGGAAGATCGGACATCTTCTTTCCCGTCAAGGAACCAATGAATTGGATCGATGGGTGATTTAACATCAATAGCATAAGGTTTTAGTCGTTGAGCTTGCGAGGAAACAACTATTCCGTATCGCTCGGTACCCCGAGCTTTTGATTTTAACCACAGCTTGGCTTTTTGTAAATCTCTGGTAATAACAATTGGGTAGTTGTGATCAATCTGTTTTAGTGTAGTTTGAGCGTCACTTATTTTTAGATCAAGAATTTGCTTGATTAATAACGAAACGTTTTCGGCTCGAAAAGAACGCATAGACACGGCAAGATGTAGATCATCTTTGTAATTTACTCCTTCTCGATGAGCCAGTTTTTTTAGCACTTCACCTGCATTGTATTCGCTATCCGTCAGACGCGATGAGATGTAGATTTTCCAATCAGGGAAAGATCGTTCAAGAGATTCCACCCATTCACTTATACCGGCTTCTCCGGTATTGATTTCTTGCCCTCCACCTACAAGACAAACAACTACAGACCAGTCGGGATGTCGGTCTAGGCAAGAGATCAAAAATTCAGGTTCAGATTGATTAAAGTTTGGCTTGCTTTTTTTTTGACGCATGAAAGTTGATGTTTGTTCTAATGTCCATGCGCGTTGTGCTTCGTCAAAAAGTACAACATGTTCGATTGGCGGTTCGTTTTCGTTTAAACAATCATCTCTGAAATGGTGAATGTTTTGTATAAAGGCTTTTACGTCGCTTTGAGCTTCTCTTTTTTTTAGTTTTACTCCCTTTTCGTTAGCTCGTTTAACTTTATCTCTTGCTAGTGCTTCCTGTAAGATTGAAACAAGGGGTCCATTTCCAGAAAGGAAAACACTATAGAGTTCGCTATTTTTGTCAATATGAGTTGTAGCAATATTAAGTCCAACCAATGTTTTTCCAGCCCCAGGTACTCCGGTAACAAAACAAATTGATTTTTCAGAGTTTTGTTTGGATAGTCTTATGATTTCAGCAACAGCATCGGATGTTTGACTTAGGTTAATTGCACTGGCATCACTTCGCGAGATATCGGTAACTGAATGATTGTTGTACAATGCCATCGCAGCTTCAATTATTGTGGGCGTTGGATAATATCGGCCGGATTCCCATTGCTTTGCATTAATTTGAGCTCCATCACAAAAATCTAAAACCGCTTTTATCGTGGCGTCAAGCATCATGGAATTACTTTTTATCGGAAAAAGTAACTTGTCATTGTGCCCATTATGCGATACAATTGGTTCTACTCCTTTAGCATGGGTTGCAATCAGAATAGGTGCGATGGTCAAGTAATGGCTGGTTTCATGAAAATTCTTAAGATCGAGGGCATAATCAAAGACTTGATCTAATGAATAAGAGTGGAATTCTTTCTCCCCAACTTTAAATTCTAAAACAAGAATGACTGACTCAATGACTAATACGACATCAATTCGTTTCCCCATTCTTGGAATAGAAAACTCAAAATAGATTGATCCGGAATAAGGAAGTAGCACTTCCTTCAACAAGTTAATCTGGTATTGCCAAGCGCCTCGTTGAGTTTGTTCTTGTGAAAATCCATTATTGCCGGATAATACTCCTAGTATCTCGTGATGAGACTGATTAAGAAAATTGGAGATTGTTTCTGAATAGTAAGCACGGTTCATCATTAGGTCTTATGGTTAAGCAAATATGCAAAAAAACATTGAATGATCCGGCTCATGTTGTAGCTGCGTATTTCCGGGGTATGCACGTCTGTCATGGAGGTAAAAGTACAAAAAAGATGTTTGCAGCACGTCCGCCCAAGGTTTCTCCAACCGAACCAAATGTCTTGTTTGCGAACAAGTTCTGAGTTGTGGTTGTTATTGAATAGACTCAGGCAGCACGCCAACCAAAAATCGCCCTCCTTTTTTTCGTCCGGATCATGTTCGGTTTATAAAATAAAACAACCTCTTAAACACCGACGATATGGAAACCCGATTCATCGATTTGCACATTCATCCGGCCATGAAGCCTTTGGGCAAAAGCTTTGGCCGCACACCCGGCCTCAACAATCCCGACCGCAGCCGGAAAGACAGCCTTTGGTACTACGATCCGCCAACGCTTCCGGATAAGGTCTTGAACGTGGCGCTCACCTTCACCAAGTTCAGGCAGTCCGATTTTACCTCGCTGGCCAAAGGCGGCGCGCAGGTGGTTTTTGCCTCGCTGTGCGGCATGGAAAAAGGTTTTGTGATGAACAAGGCCGGAACCCGTCTGATCGGCGATGCGCTGGCCGACCTGGTCACCGGAATCGGGAAGGAGCGGATTGACTACATCCAGCAGATGCCCGATTATTTTACCGACCTGGAACGCGAATACCAATTCTACAAACAGCTGGACGGGCATCGTGTGAAGTTCGACGGATGCTGGCACCAGTACCGGCTGGTTTCCAACTTTCAGGAAATAGAAGCCCTTCAGGAAGGCCCCGACAAAACCATTGCGGTCATTCTCTCCATCGAAGGGGGGCATGTGTTCGACTGCGGCCTCGGGATGATGGGCCGGAAGGCTGACGAACAGACGGTGCTCGCTAATGTCGACCGCGTGAAACAATGGGATGCGCCCTTGTTCTTTATGGGGCTGACGCATCACTTCGGCAACGAACTGGTGGGCCACGCCCGGAGCCTCAGCGGACTGGTAAGTAAAGTGTGCAGCCAGCGGGAGGGAATGAACGAAGGATTCACCGACCTGGGCTGGAAGGTGCTGCGCAAGTTGCTCGATAACACGCAGGGGCGGCGGGTGCTGATCGACCTGAAGCACATGAGCCTGAAAGCCCGCAACGAATATTACCAGTTTCTCGAAACGAAGTATCCCGACGAAAATATTCCGCTGCTGGTGAGCCATGGCGCGGTAACCGGGCTGAAGTCGGCGGCTGAGCCGGTGGAAGGTGGTTTCCTGAACTCCGGAAACTTTCAGGACAAGGACATCAACTTTTACGACGACGAGCTTATCCGCATCGGGCGTTCGGGCGGGCTGTTCGGCATTCAGTTCGACGAGCGGAGGCTGGGCAACAAACAGGAGGTGAAAGAGTCGGGGAGGAACATCAGCCGGAGGCGAATGCTGTTTAAAAAAGCGGGCCTGATCTGGAACCAGATTCAGCACATCGCCGAAGTGCTCGACCGCAACAACCAGTTTGCCTGGGGTGTTCAGTGCATCGGTTCGGACAACGACGGCATGGTCAACCCGCTGAACGGCTACTGGACAGCCGAAGAAATGCCCCTGCTCGACAGCTACCTCGAAAAACATGCCTACAACTTTATGACTTCGCCCGACAGCGGGCACCTGATGTCGTTCAACAAACTCACGGCCGACGAAATCGTCGAACGGTTTATGCGCGGAAACGCGTGGGAATTCCTGAAGCGGAACTTTTAATGCTGAAGCCAACACAAAGGGCTGCCCGGGGAAGAGGTTCGGAGCGTCATTGCGAAGGAGGAACGACTGAAGCAATCTGTTGAAGTGGCAGATTGCTTCGCTTCGCTCGCAATGACGGGGGAAATACGGGGTATATCTGTCAATCTAAGGAGTCGTTGCCCCAATCCCCAATCCCTTTTTGGCTTTCAAACCTTATTCTCGGTTTCTTCACCTTAGTAGCTGATCATCTTCCCCATTCATTAACCTTATTACCTTATTCCTTTCGTGTTGTCCTAAAGCCGGACGGGCTCTTCCTTTTCCATTCGGCGAAAAGGGCGCCAGAATCTTGTCAAAACGAACCCTCAGCCGGGCGTTTTGACGGCCCGCCCACTCGCTCCGATCAAGAGAAAACCCTTTTAACGGGCTGTTTGATCCGGAAATTCCTGCAAAGCAGGGAAAAAGGATCAGCCTGTCCGGCTGGAGGACAAGCTAACCGAAATTGAGGTTTATTTCTTAGCACTTCCATAATTTATTGCATATGCTTAATGCTGAAGCCAACACAAAAGGCTGCCCGGGGAAGAGGTTCGGAGCGTCATTGCGAAGGAGGAACGACTGAAGCAATCTATTCAATAACAGATTGCTTCGCTTCGCTCGCAATGACGGCAGGTCCGGAGGAACCTCTTTCCCGGGCAGCCTGATATTCCCTTGATCGGGTACGAAACCGTTTATTTCAGTTTGGCAACGGCAGTCTCGGCAGCTTTCAGGATGGCTTCGTTCGAGAGCGGCGCCCCGACAGCCTGTTTCATCCATTCGTTGGGCGTGAGTTGCCCGAGGGCGTACATGCGCAGCACTTCAGGCGCAAACTCGTGTGTTTTGAAATGTTCTTCGAGCTGGAAGTGGATGAGGTGGCCAAAGGCATAGTTGGGCAGGTACATCGGCGAGTTGATCATGTGCGAATAAATGCCCAGCACCGTCTGGTCTTTTTGTCCGAAAACCGGCGCGTAATAGGTGTTCCAAACATCTTTGCTGATTTCCGTCACGGCATCGCGCAGTTCGGTGGCTGTGGCGGCGGGGTTGGCATACAGCCACTGCCACATCTTCATATCCACCATCGACACACCCATAATTTCGTACAGCGACCAGAAAATATCCAGCGTCTTCAGGTATTCTTTCTCCGGATTGGAGTCTTTCATGTTCAGCAAAAACAAATCGCGTTCCTGAAATACAAAGGCCAGGGCTTCGGTAAAGGCGGTGTTGGGTACGCCGTTGATCATGTAATAGGGTACATCGTTCAGCGAGATGGTTTGCTCTACATTGTGGCCGAATTCGTGGATGGCAATGTTGTATCCTTTGTAGTTCATGCCTGTTGCCGGAATGCGGGTGCGCAGGTGGGCCTTTTCGGCTTTCATCGAAGCGCCCCAGGCGTGTCCCGAGCCGCGGGCCGGATCAACAGCAATGCGCGAGGCCAGGAAGTTAGCCTTTTCTTTGGTGAATCCCAGTTTCAGGAGCAGGTTGCCCAAATCGGCTTCCAGCGCCTGGGCGTTGGGGTATTTCTTCTCGGTAATGGCATTCAGTTTTTCTTCGGAAATGGAACTGCGGGCCTTAAACCCGTCGTACCAGATGTCCCAGGGCGACAACTCGCGGCCCAGTCTTTTTTTGATGATGGCCGCCACATCCTGCACCTGCGGCGAACTCAGGAACTCGTTGAATAACTTCTGAACCTCGGGCTGCGGAATTTGCATGCCGGCCGAGAAGGCCCGCTGAATGGCGGTTGGCATGGCCGGATTGTAAGCATCCAGCGCCTGGAAGACATGAAAGTTATTCAGGATTTGCTGGTAGCGGCCATCGGTTTCGGCCTCAGCTTCGGTCTTTGTTCCTGAAACAAATACTTCGTTGGTCAACGGATTCCAGTCCTGATTTCCGGAGTTAATCACCATTTTAGGTATCGACTGGTCGACGATCCGTTCCATGACTTTATAGATCAAAGCCTGTTTCCGGAAGCCGGTTTCCTTGTTGGCATAGTTGGCCTTAATTTCGTCGCGCAGGTTCCAGTGGCTCAGCAGCACCATGTTCTCCGGGAAGAGTTTTTCGTTGCTGTCGTTGAGGAGGTTGCCCATGTAAATGTTGTAGTCGGCAATGTAGGCGTCGCCTTCAGCCATTACTTTCGATTGGCGCTGAACCAGATCGGAAGGCACGCGCGAGCTGAATACATCGCCAAGGCGGGCATAACCCCATTCCAGCGGTGTCCAGTTTGGTCCCGAAATGTTTTTCTCTTCGGTGGAGTAATACGGGAAGTTCAGGGCGATGATGAAGGCTATTTTATTGTCGTAAAAGTCGTTCATCAGGTGAGCGCCGGGGTTGTAGGCTGCAAACATCGGGTCGATGGGCAGCACATCGCCTTTCTGCAGCTGCACGTTCTCCTGCATGTCGAGCGACAGTTTGTTGAAATGGCCGTACAGCGATTCCAGGTATTCGGAGAAGCGGATGAATGACGCTTCTTTTTTAGCCGGATCGGCGATGTAGTTCTCGGAGCAGAACTTCACGAAGTCTTCCGGAGTTCCGTCGCTGGTTCGCCAAAGCGAAGCGGCGTGTCTGACTCCTTTTTCAATCAGGTCGGCATTGCTGCCTGGGGTTTCGGTGCCAATTGCCTTGATGGCATCAGCAACAGCGGCATCCGAAACGGTTGCTTCGGCGGGTTCGGCAACCGGAGTTCCGATCTTCCGTACGGTTGGCTGGCAGGCTGCGGTCATAACAAAACAAGCTAAAATAACAATGTAGTTCTTAATCATATCAGTATGAATGGATTTGGTTTTCGATTTTGTCGGGTTTAAAAATACCAAAAAATCGGAAGCCTGAGAAATGACTATTGACAGGCTATTTCGGGAGTCTTTCAGTGTTGAGGCAAGCTGTCGGGCGATATTTGGTTCAGCTGGTCTTTCGGAAACAGGTGTGCTGGTACGCTGTGCTGAAACTCCTTTTTTAGAACGAATCTAAATATGCTAAGTTTGCCTAAAACAAGGTTTATACAGTTGTTTTCCATTCTGAATCCGCTATTTTTGGTTCCGATTTTGAAATTTAATAAACGAACCATGCAAAAACACTTGTTTTTGGGAGTTGAAGCTATCGGGCAGGGAGCCATCGATGGCGGAATGTCGGGGGTTTATGCTTATCCCGGCACACCTTCCACCGAAATTACCGAGTTTATTCAGGATAATCCGGTTGCTGAAGAACGAAATATACACCGTAAATGGTCGGCCAATGAAAAAACAGCGCTTGAAACTGCTTTGGGAATGTCGTACGCCGGGAAGCGGGCCATGTCGTGCATGAAACATGTGGGACTGAACGTGGCAGCCGATGTTTTTGTCAACGCGGCCATGACGGGCATCAACGGTGGACTGATCGTGACTGTTGCTGATGATCCTTCGATGCATTCATCTCAGAACGAGCAGGACTCACGTTTTTACGGGAAATTCGCGATGATCCCGGTCCTGGAACCTTCGACTCAGCAGGAGGCCTACGATATGGCCCGCGATGGATTTGCCCTGTCGGAGCTGACCAAAGTCCCGGTGATGCTCCGGATCACGACCCGCCTGGCGCATTCGCGTGCGGGGGTGGTCTGCAAAGAATTATTGCCCGAAAATCCGCTTTCGTTGCCCGGCGATCCGCGTCAGTTTATTCTGCTTCCGGCCATTGCACGCCGCAAATACAAAGGTTTGCTCGAAAGCCAGAAGCAGTTTTTGAAACTTTCCGAAGAGTCGGTATATAACCGCTACGAAGACGGCGAGGATAAAAGCCTCGGGATTGTTGCCTGCGGTATTGCCTACAACTACCTGATGGAACATTATCCTGACGGAGCCTGTCCGTTTCCGGTAGTGAAAGTGTCGCAGTATCCGCTTCCTGAAACATACATTAACCGGCTCGACC
>JAEUSS010000514.1 GCA_016788685.1 Prolixibacteraceae bacterium
ACACCATATCCGAATCCCGGATAAAGATAATTTTTGAACGACAAGTCGTTTATATAATATTTACAGTTACCTGAGATTGTTTCCTTTCCCCTGATGTCATAGCGTTCAACTTTGTGTATCATGAACGTATCTTCAATATAACTGATGTAATTTGCAACCGTATCGTATGTTGTTTTTCTCCCGTTACTTTTGAAATAGTTCACAATATTGACTATCGATACCAGATTAGAGGCGTTATTGACCAGATAAACAAAAACATCTTCAAGCAATTTTGGGTCTTTGATACTGTGTCGTTGTATGATGTCGCGCAGCAATACAGTATCTTTAATTGCTGATATATAATTACGCTTTGTTTCATCGTTAGGCAACACAAACAGTTCAGGTAATGCTCCGCTCTCCATATAGTCAATGTAACTTTGCTTTTTAACTTCTTTCTGAGTTATTCCAGTATATTCCGCATAACTAAAAGGGAAAACCTCAAAATTGACATAACGACCAGAAAGCAGGGTTGCCAATTCCATTGAAAGCATTTTTGAATTGGAGCCGCTTATGAATATTTCATAGCTATCAACGAAATCCTGTGAATGAGAGTTCACAAAATGTTCCCATCCGCTGATATTTTGTACCTCATCTATAAAAAGCCAAACTTTACCTTCAGGCTTAAGTTTTTCCCGATATAGCTTTAGTAGCACCTCAAGGTCTTTATAATCACTGATAAAATCGAAATCAGTAAATTCTTTGTTGACATAGAAGATATTCCGAGGATCTACACCACCCCCGATCAGTCTGTGGGCTATCTGACGAAGAATATAGCTTTTACCTGTACGGCGCTGCCCTACCAGCACTTTGACAAGTTTACTGCCAGTATAGTCAAATATCTTGTCTGTATAATCTTTGCGGTAATAACCCAGTTCAGGAACATTGCCTTCCCAAAAATTATATTTTTCTAATGCTGCGAAATTTTCTTCCATACTCGAATTTATTTACACAAATATATAAATATTCTTTCTTGATCGAATATTTTACCAACAAAAAACATAGCAAGTTGTCAACTTCGACTCGATGTAACATGGGAAACATCATTATCTTTGCAAATAACAATAAGAATTATCGCGGTCATAGTACCGCTAATATATAGACATAACGTTCGCTGAACGTCTCGTCACGAAAACTGGTAATTTTCAAAAAGAAGAGAGACTGACGCGCAATGTTCATGCTATACGAAAGTATGGCGTGGGCTTGCCTGTTTTCTTCTTTAGGTAACCAGTACCTCGTGACGGATCAGTGTGAGTTCCACGCTTTTTCATGAGGCCTTGGCGGACAACAAAAACTGATTGTTGAACGAATAAATGTCTGGGGAATATGAAAAAAGTAAAGTTCTATATCATTGCGTCAATTGACGGTTATATCGCTTGCCCCTGGGATGACGACATTAAGTGGTTCGTTGAATTTTCAAATCCTTCAAAAAATGACTACGGCTACAAAGATTTTTTCGATTCAACTGACACCGTTATCATTGATGAGCTCTTGTACAACGAAATTTTGAGTCTTGATGTCATTTGGCCATACAAAGACAAAGTCACGTATGTCATTTCAAGGTTTGAACGAAAATCAGAAGATAATATCCGGTTTATACCTGATGATATTACTGAAACTGTTTCCAAAATTAAGAACCATCCGGGAAAAGATATCTGGCTGATAGGCGATAAAACTATTTCGCAATTATTCGACCAGACTGACGAAATTCAGTTGGTTTATATCCCAATAATTCACGGCAACGACAAACCTTTGCTCCCCAAAAACCTCAGTTTTTCCCAATGGACATTATCTGAAAACAATGTGTATGACAATGGAACAATACGATTGACGTATCAACGAAAGTAAAATAGAAGAGGCCTTTGGCTTTGTTTATCGATTAAATGAATTCTTACTTAAGTATATTTTCTTTCGTCATTTCAACATATTGCTAATTTGCTGTTGTGTGGCAAACTTTGCCAAATGGAAGCCAACCTCGGCCAACGGACTGTAAAATCCTAAACCTCAAGGTCGTTCATATACTTTTGAGTTACATTAATTGTGATGTAATAATTAAAATCAAAGTATCATGGACGAAAAATTGAACAACCAGGATGTTCTGCTTGTCAGAGAAAAAGACAGTGATAAATTGAAAGTCGTTTCGGGTATCGAAAAAGACGGCCAGCCAAAGTCAGTTGAACCAAAAAAGGAAAATGAGCCGCAATTCCTAAGAATCGACAAATCCGGCAATGCGCTGGATAACTTCATGTCGAATTTTCAGAGGCAGTACAAAGATCCAACCCATTTCCAGTTCTTTAAAGTACCAATTGAGAAGGTCAGTGAAATTGCCGTAAAACTCCAGGAGGCTTTTAAGAAGCCAGACGAACCTGCCAACAAAGCAACTATTGACACACATAAGGTTGAATCCCCGGCAGAAGGAAAAAAGCAATCCACCCACACCATTGATGAAAAACGTATCGCTTGGTCCCAATTGGAACGCCTTGGTGTTAGCCGCGAAACCCTTGAACGGACCAAAAGCCTTGAAGCAATGATGAACTGGCAGAAATCACCCGTTCTGATCCCTATTGTAGCCAAATTTGATGATACCACACTTCGAACAGATGCCCGGTTATCCTTCAGGGAAATGCCAGATGGGAAACTCGCTTTGGCTATTCATGCTATTCGCAAAGAACCTGAATTAGACAGGCCTTATTTTGGTGTAAGGTTCACCGATGATGACAAGAAAAATCTGCAAACAACTGGAAATCTTGGGCGGATTGTCAATGCAGAATTCAAGCAAGGAGAAAAAACGCCAGTATTTATTTCGGTAGATAGATTAACCAATGAACTGGTAACTGTTAGAACCGATAAACTTAGAATTCCTGAATTCATCAAAGGAGTTACTCTCGAAGATACACAGAAGCAACAGCTGGCTGAAGGCAAATCGGTTTATCTGGAAGGAATGACCTCCAAAGGCGGAAAAGAGTTCTCTGCAAACGTACAGGTTAATGCTGATAAGAAAGGAATTGAATTCCGGTTTGATCAACAACCAAATCAATCTCAGCAAAATGATCAGCGACAATTTCAGCAACCAAACGGAGAAGTACGTATTCCCAAAACATTGCTTGGAGTTGAATTATCAGAAAAACAGCAAAATAAATTGCAAGAAGGACAAACTGTATATGTCAGTGGGATGAAAGATGGACAGGGCCAGGAATTTAATGCTTACGTTAAAGTTGATAACGAAAACTCGAAACTGGCCTTCTTCAAATGGAACCCGGACAAATCAACCGCCAAAGAAGTCACTCCCGATAATGCAAGTAAAACTCAGGTAGATGTCAATTCGGAAGGTAAAACCAACGAAGCCACCAAAAAACTTGATGAGCCATTGAAAAAGGATCAAACACAACCGACCGAAAAACAGGCTGAAAAACAAGACAAGAAAATGACCGAGGAAAACAAACAAGAATCTGAAAAGCCTGAGAAGGCCAAAGGAAGGAAAATGTAGTTTAAAAGTTATTTCTATTACGGGAGTAAAAAGCCCCGAAGGGCCTTAAAAATCAAACAACAATTGCTGAACAGGCTGCTTATTCATCGGGAGTAGTTCAACAGGATCAAAGTCTGGCAACGTTTGTTGTTTGATCTTCGGTTGTTCCTGGTTATGTTTGGGAAGTTGCAGCATCATATAACTATGGTCTTCGGTAATCGGAACGATGTATGGCGCCCTGGTTATCGGATGTGGATTCACCTGCCAGCCGGAGAAAAACTGGTTGGTTAGTGTATCCATGCAGGCGACTTCTCCAAACATTCCGTTCAGGCACATATTGACCAAACACATCATGGCGCAAGTCCGATCGATATCGGCTCCGTAAAATCGTGCATTTCGGTTGATCCTGGCTGCTGCCATTAGCGTTCTGCCTGAACCGCAGCAAGGATCGGCAATCCGTTCACCATCGCGGATTTCTCCGATGGTAATTAATGCCATCATTTCACAAATATGTTCAGGGGTGAAAAACTGCCCTGCTTTGTCGTAACTGATGTGTTCCATAAAGAAGTCACCAAAGACATCCTTCAACCCTTCCCCATCGTTTTCCATGTCAATTATTACTGCTGCTAATGCAGAGGAGAAAACCTGAAGTTCATCTTTATTGTAACTTTTGATGATTTCAAAATAGCGGTCTTCCATCTGTCCCAACGAAAGGGCGCAAACAGTCATTTCCAAGAAATCGGAGAATACATGGCTAACCCCATGCTTTCGTGCTAACTGATCCACGTAATTCGAGAAACTAAGTAACTTTTCCATCGTGATTTACCGCTGCCCAACGGATTTATTAAGGCTTCTGGCTCGCCGGTTAATTTTGAGCCGAAACCATTGAGCAGGCCGGATTCTTGTCAAGGGCTACTTCGACACTTTACGCTGTTCAGTGACCCATCGAAGTGAGCTTGTATACCCTTGACTTTTCCGGAATGCGGAAATACCTTTGCGCCAAATTGAGTAAGAGTAAAAAACTTAAAAACAGGAATATTGAACTGCGAAAAGCATTGATGAACAAATAAAAAAGGGTTTTTCACCCTCTTCTATTATGATGCAATTGATACTGATAAATGTTCACCTTTTGATGCATCAACTGATTTGAAGTAAGTCTCTTTGATTTGATTAGTTAAAAGATCAGATTCAAGATCAACTGATTCAATTACCCGAAACCAGGTCCAAAACAAATCAAAGAATTCAATATCCGATTCGATTTCAGAATCTTCCAAAGAATCGAAATAGCTACGATCATACCACAGCACAATTTCCTGATAATCACCAAAATCATGCTGAAATGTTTTAACGGAATAGTATGTCAATGTTTTAAACTTCTGCGGAATGGGAAAACTGTTGTGGAAATAATCCAATAGCATCCGCATTTCGATTTTCAGTTTTTCGTAAAATGCTGAATCACCCATTTGGGCAAATCCATTTGAACCTAAGACTAAATAATCCATGATAAATTGTCCATGCCTTTGGAACTTATATGGGTATCAAGCACACCCGATTTAAAAATGATTAAAAGTTTGCTGAAATCCATTGTTGAAAAGCCTGTTCTGTAGTCAAATCTCCGTTTACCCATATCTGATGGATTTCAGAAATAATTTCCCAGGCATGATCGTCCTGTGCAAAAAATCCTTCTTCAACATCAAATACTTCAACAGTTCCGAGTGAAGTGTCAATGACACCACAGCTATATTTTCCACTGATCCAACTTTCGTTTAATGTAATATCCATGGTAGTTTGATTTAAGTTGATTAATCGTAATGTAAAAATTGATGATGTTCCAGTTTCCAATGAGCTGGAAGCATACTCACAATCTCGTTGTAGCTTTCAGCCAGCTCGAACAACCACGGACGTTCCAATATTGCTCCTTTTTCATACAGATAAGGGCCTAGTGTCCATAGCATTCCGTTTAATAACCGATCTGTTGTTTGTATAATTAATTCAAGCATAGGTAAATTGCTGGTGCCTTCCAGTCTTATTTAGGGTACCAAGCACACCCTTTATTTGTTTATTCTACTGAAGTGATTACAAGTTTGCCATTGGAAACAGCAACCTGAATAAGTTTAGAAGGATGGAAACCGGCTTCCTGAAGCCAGTTTCCGGTAAGAGTAAGTTTGGGAACTACTTTAGGTGTGCGGGCGTATTTTCCTTGCCTGTAATTCGGCTGAAGTTTGATGATCCGTGTCATGATTAATCCTCCGATGGTTTCATGATAAAAATGGCAGGTGACGGATCGTCAAAGTCCTGTGCCTGAATAACCG